>DASPNN010000178.1:0-7416 GCA_035626495.1 Chryseosolibacter sp. | reverse complement strand
GGCCGAGTATGCAATGATGCTTTTAGTCAGTATATTAGGGGCTATATTATTTTTCGGAAGCTGGAATACGCCGCTGCCGAATCTCGGTTCCGTGGAGTTGGCAACGTGGACAACCGGAGTGCCGGGTACTTGGTCCGTCAGTTTGTGGGGGATATTCTGGCTGCTCTCTAAGTCATTATTTTTTGTAGGAATCCAGATATGGGTTCGCTGGACATATCCGCGGCTCAGGGTGGATCAGTTGATGGATTTAAGCTGGAAGTATCTGACCCCCTTCGCCTTGATTTTTGTTATTATATGTGCATTTTGGAAAATAATTTTTATATAGTTCGCGTGCGATATTTTTTACCGTTTTTTTTCTGTTTCATGGCTGCAACAACGTTTGGCCAGAAAAAAATTGACAGCCTTCAGAATGAACTAAAAGCAAACCATCCCGACTCGGTGCGTGTGCGTGTGCTGGTGGCCCTTGCTGACCAGTATCAATATTCCAATACAACGAAAGCACGCGAATACCTCGAGGAAGCGATCCGGCTGGCCGAAGAAAAAAATTTCATGAAAGGAAAGGCCCTGGCCTATCAGCAGCTCGGAACCCTTTTTACGATTAGCGGCGATTATACAAGCGCCCTGAGGTACGACAACATGGCCCTACAGCTGGCGCTCGCCCTCAACGACAGCCTTTCGATGTCTGACAATTACAACGGGGTGGCCAATGACTATTACGACCTCGGAGAGTATGATGAGGCATACTACTATTTCACCCAGTCTTACCGGATCGGCCGCCAGCTCAAAGACTCGTTGCGTATGACCATCGCGATGCATAATGTCGGACGGGTCTTCAAGGAGCTTGGGCAATATTCAAAAGCCCTGGAACACCTCAGGATCTCCCAGCGCCTCAGCGCACTGATCAATGACACTGAGGGACTACCCTACTCTCTGGACGAGATCGGCGATGTGCAGCTTAGAAAAGGCGAATACGACTCCGCACTTCAGACCTTGAAGCGCTCCCTCCAGCTTACAAGGAAGCAAAAGATCCAGGTGCTCGAACCCCGCACATTGACGAAGATTGCCACGACATACCTTCGCAAGAAAGACTTTGAAAACGCCCTGGCCTATTATGATACGACCTACCGGTCACACGTAACGACAAACAACCAGTTCGGTATTGCAGAAGTGGAGCTGGGCCGCGGGGCTGTCTTAACGGAGCAGGGTAAATATGATGATGCCATCCAGTACATCGAGCGGAGTCTTCAGCTCGCGAAGAAATCCAATGCCAGGATCCTGGAAATCAGCTGTTACAACCAGCTTTCGCGCATACTCGAACGCAAAGGCGACCATCAAAAGGCATTGCGTTACTTCCGCCAGTATAAAGAGCTTGAAGACTCGCTGTTCAGTCACGACATGCAGGAAAAACTCCTACGGGACCAGATCCGCTTTGAAACCGAGGCTAAAGATTCACAGATCGCCGCCCTGAGCCGCGCCCAGGACCTCAAAGACGATCAGCTGAAAAAACAGGAGTTTATCCGCAACATCCTTGTGGTGGTAATGGCGCTGAGTGTCATACTGCTCGCCACCGTATACCGAAGTGGTCAGCGGCGTAGGCAAATCAACGCGCTGTTGCTTCAACACCAGGAGGAGATGGAAAAGCGCAGCGAGGAACTCGAAAGACTCAACCAGGTTAAAGACAAGTTTTTTTCCATTATCTCGCACGATCTTCGCTCGCCCATCAACGCGCTTTCAGGTCTGCTGGACTTGCTCGACAAAGGCGCTGTAAAACCACAGGAGCTGCCCAATCACCTGCATGAACTCAAAGTCCGATTCAACCACACGCGCACGTTGTTAAACAATCTACTTGATTGGACATTGTTGCAGATGGATAAGCTCAACCTGCAGGCCACACGCATCGACCTGCACAAGATCGTCGAAGAAAACATTCAGCTGCTGAGTGCGGTCCAGACTAAAAAGATCGCCCTCATCAACGAAATTCCACCGCAGTCGATTGCATACGCCGACTCAAACACAACGAATCTTGTGATTCGTAACCTCATGACAAATGCGATCAAGTTCACCAACGACGGCGGCACCGTGGCAATCGGCGCAGAGGAAGGCAGCAACCATTGGACGATCTACGTCAGGGACAACGGTGTGGGTATGAATGCCGAGGTCCTCAAAATTCTTTTTGACAAAACGGCGCCCTATACCACCCGTGGAACGGCCAATGAAAAAGGGACAGGCCTTGGCCTGATTCTCTGCAAGGAATTTGTCGAAAAGAATGGCGGGAAAATCTGGGTCAACAGTGAAGAGGGCAAGGGCAGTACGTTCTACTTTACCCTGCCCAAACCGAAATAAAGTTCACATTTCTATTTCATTGCTCTCCGGCTCGCGTATTTTTGTTTCTCATGATGCGACAAGCAGAGACATCCTACTTGGGCAGAATTGCTGCAATGGCTCGATCCCTTGCAGACGGATTAAATCTGACACTTCGGCATTTGTGGTCTGCCAGGCGCTCGCGCGCCCCTCTTCCCATCATGTCGCCAAACTACTTTAGCCAGCCCGACGGGATCTCAACGATACAGTATCCCCACCAATTGCTGCCGGTGCCTGACAATGGACGCTATCGGCTCCACAACGAGATTGACGACTGTATTGTTTGCGACAAGTGCGCGAAGGTTTGCCCGGTAAATTGCATTGATATAGAACCGATCAAGGCGGTCGAGGAAATCGGAAAGACTTCCGACGGGACCCCGAAAAGGATCTACGCAGCGAAGTTTGACATCGATATGGGAAAATGTTGTTTCTGCGGATTGTGCACTACGGTGTGCCCCACAGAGTGTCTCACCATGACAAAGGTGTATGACTTCAGCGTCACCGATATCCGCGAACATAATTTTGCATTTGCCGAAATGACCCGGGAAGAGATCGCGGACAAGAAGCAATTATTGGAGAAATATCAAAAGGAAAAAGCTGCGTCCAGCTCAACACCTTCTTCGCCGCCCCCGGGCGACCCCGCAAAACCGGCCGGGCCGAAGCCGGTATTCAAGCCGAAAATGAAACCCCCTGGCCCCCCACCTTCAACTTAACTATGTCAACGATCGCCTTTTACATCCTGTACGCCTTGTGTGCGGTTTCAGCGGTCAGCCTGCTCTTCATACGAAATTTGTTCAAGGCGGCCTTGTTGCTGCTCGTTTGTCTTTTGTCGATCGCCGGACTGTATGTGTTTCTGCATGCTGAATTCGTTGCCGTCACCCAAATCCTGATTTACGCGGGAGGGTTGGTGGTGGTGATCATTTTCGGAATTATGCTCACCACACGAATGTCAGGTGTCCCTCTCCGCGTTGACAACAATAACGTCTTCGCCGGTCTTTTGGCGAGCACATGTCTTTTATGCGTCCTGGTGATCGCTGTCCGCGAGAAATTCGACCCTTCAAAGGTAACCGATATGCCAGCCACGGACGCCGTGCGTGCAACCGGTATTCAGCTGATGTCTTCGCATCTATTACCTTTCGAGGTGGCAGGTGTATTGTTATTAATGGCGCTCGTTGGAGCTGCAATTGTCTCCACATCAAAAACACCGCGAGGGTAATGGAAGTCCAATTACTTTATCTGGGAGCATTGCTGTTTTGCGTTGGCCTTGCCATCATCATTATAAAACGAAGCGCGATCATGATGCTGATCGGCATTGAACTCCTGTTGAATGCTGCAAACCTGAATCTGGTCGCATTGAACAAGCTGCACCCGCAGGCCATCGACGGTCAGATGTTCGCCTTATTTGTAATCATAGTTGCAGTCTCCGAGACTGCCGTTGGCCTTGCGATCGTCATGTTCGTGTACCGGCACCACCAGACATCTGTTCCAGACCAACTCAATGAGCTGAAAGACTGATATGCAGGAACAAAACGCTATCCCACTCTATTCGCTGACCGGAACGGTCATTCTCACCGCCCTGCTGCTGCCATTGTTGTCTTTCATTGTTTCATCCATCATCCGCGAGCGTTATGCGTGGGCGGTGGGATTGCTTGCATCCTTCACGATGATGGTCGCAACAATTTTTTCAGCAGTTGCGCTGGCCAAAACCTGGAACAATGGCGGTCGGATTATTTCAGTCGACTGGTTTACGATTTCAAATTCCGTTTTGGGTGCGGACCTGGTGATTAATAACACTTCCATGCTGATGTTTTTCACCGTGATGCTCGTTTCATTCCTGGTGCATTTGTACTCAATCGGCTACATGGCCGCGGACATGGCCGCCAGACGTTATTTCGCAATGCTTGGATTTTTTACCTTTTCAATGCAGGGAATTGTGCTTGCGGATAGCCTGCTTGTACTGTTCGGCTTCTGGGAGCTCGTTGGTTTTTCGTCCTATATTCTTATCGGCCACCATATGATAAAGCCGGCAGCGGCCCACGCGTCGAAAAAAGCTTTTATCATGAATCGCGTCGGTGATGTCGGGTTTATCGTCGGGCTCATGATCGTCTGGACGAACGCGCAAAGCTTTGATGTCGCCTTGATCAACCAGGTCGGTAACGGTGACTGGCGGACAGCGGCATCGTTGTGCATTTTCTGTGGCGTCATTGGCAAGTCGGCGCAGTTCCCTCTGTTCAGCTGGCTACCCGACGCCATGGAGGGCCCCACTCCCGTCTCTGCATTAATTCATGCTGCAACAATGGTCGCCGCGGGTGTATATCTCCTGGTGCGCGTCTTCCCTCTCTTCACGCCGGCATCACTGCAAGTGGTTGGGGTGATCGGCGTCATCACAGCGCTGATTGCCGCCCTCAGCGCCATCACGCAGCACGACATCAAGAAAATTCTGGCATATTCGACAATTTCACAACTCGGGTTGATGATGACAGCCATCGCTGCGGGCGCCCCGGAGGCGGCATTCCTGCATTTGTTTACGCACGCTTTCTTTAAAGCGTGTCTTTTTCTCAGCGCGGGATCGGTCATATTTGCCATGCACCAGGCACAACAACAATCGCATTTACATTTCGACGTCCAGGACATACGCAATCTCGGCGGCCTCTCACATAAGCTTCCGATTACCATGGTCGCATTTTGCGTCAGTGCCGCATCACTGGCGGGGGTTCCATTCTTCGCGGGGTTTCTATCCAAGGAAGTCATCCTAACAGATGTGTGGAAACGCAGCAATGGCTTTTCACAGTTCCTATTTTTTGCCATTCTCCTGATTTCGTTCCTGACGGTACTTTACACCTTCCGGCTGATCTGGAGGACATTTTTTGCAGCGCCCGGAGTGGCCGGCCTTTCGGTGAGAGAGTCGCCCTTGGTTATGCGCATACCCATCACGATATTGGCTTTCGCTTCCCTATGGACAATCGTTTCGCTGAACCCCTTTGATTTCGATGTCTGGGTAATTCAGCGGGATGCACGTATTCCCTTAATCGTTACCGTCTCATCGATCGTGGTGCTGTTGGCCGCCATTCTGGTCGCATGGCTATTCCGCAACAGCCAAAGGCGAACGAATAGCACGCTGCTCGAAAACGTCTTCAATATCGACCGTGGCTACCGATTTGTTTACAACAGGTCGCTAATTCCGGCGGCCGCGATGGCCGGTTATATCGACAAGAAAATCATAGACAGGTTCTTACACCTGAATGCGTTCGGCCATGTCACACTGGCCCACGTGATTCAATGGATCGATGCTAACGTGATCGATGGAGCAGTCTCGCTGACCACTGGCATCGTGCGATCCGGCGGATTTTTTGTACGCAAGATCCAGGGCGGAAAAGTCCAGGTTTATGTTTTTTGGGCGATTTTTGCAATCATTATTTTTCTAATTTGGGCGTTGAATTAAACTGAACGAACGTGCAGTAACCTCGCAGCCAGAAATGCAGTATCTACTTTCTTTTCTGATCTTCACGCCCCTGCTCGCAGCTCTCTTCGTTCTTATTTCCCCGGCCGAAAATTCGTACCGTAAAATCGCGATTGCCGCATCCGTATTTCAACTGGCCGGCATGACCGTGATGGTGTTCCGGTTTGACCCGGACGTGCCGTTGCAATTCGTTGAAAAAATTCCGTGGATGCGAATTGACCTCGGGAGCTGGGGTATCCTCAGCGCCGATTATTTTCTTGCCGTCGATGGACTTAGCATGCCCCTGATGTGCTTGTCGATTGCAGTAATGTTTATTGCCACGATCGCGTCTGCGAACGTTACAAAACAATCCAAAGGCTATTTTTCCCTGCTGTTGATCCTGAACGCGGCGATTATTGGAGCATTTGCGGCACTGGACCTGCTCCTGTTTTATCTTTTTTTCGAATTCATGCTGTTGCCGATGTTTTTCCTGATCGGTATCTGGGGCGGACCCAGACGGGAATATGCGTCAATCAAATTCTTCCTGTATACTTTACTTGGATCGATCCTGATATTGATCGTCATGATCGGCCTGTACATCTCTTACAGCGAGCCGGTTGAACCCGGGCGACTGGTTCACAGCTTCAACCTGGTCAACATGACCGACCTGGTCAACATCGTTTCAAATTCAATTTTGGATCCGCATGTTCCGCGCGAGATATTCGGGCTTGATGCAAGGCTGTGGGCGTTTCTGTTTCTGTTTGTTGGCTTCGGCATCAAACTGCCGATGGCGCCTTTTCACACATGGTTGCCGGATGCGCACGTGGAGGCGTCTACGCCGATCTCTGTTATTCTTGCGGCATTGCTGCTGAAAGTGGGTGGATACGGTTTGCTGCGGATTGCCTATCCTCTTTTTCCCGACGGCGCATTTTACTTCAGCACGATGGTCGGTTTGATCGGAGTGATCTCCATTATTTACGGGGCGTTCAATGCGTTGGGGAGCAAGGACTTGAAACGCCTGATCGCCTATTCATCTGTATCGCATATGGGATTTGTCCTGTTAGGTCTTGCGGCCGTCACAACGGAGGGAGTGACGGGGGCCGTGTATCAGATGTTCAGCCATGGCATTATTTCCGCCATGCTGTTCATCATCGCAGGTGTCATCTATGACCGCACAGGGAACCGGATCATTTCAGACTACTCCGGACTGTCCTCGCGCATGCCCGCCTTCTTCGCATTTGTACTGATTGCATTTTTCGCTTCGATGGGATTGCCCGGATTCTCCGGATTCATTGCCGAGATCCTGGTCCTCCTGGGAGCTTTCAAGTCGGCGTCCGCCAATGGCCTCCTGAACGAAAGCCTGGCAATCGTCGCAACCATAGGGCTAGTGCTTGGGGCGGCATACTATCTTTGGACAATCCAGCGCATGTTCTTTGGCCCGTTCCACTACAAAGATCAGGCCCTGACCCCGCAGCTTACAGATCTGTCGCGGCGGGAGTTTTACCTGCTCGCGCCACTCGCGCTGGCCACCCTCGTATTCGGCGTCTTCCCACAGTTGATCATCGACTGGATCAATCCCTTTGCAGACCAGTTTGTAAAAATGGTGTCTGATACAG
>DASPNN010000177.1:0-2376 GCA_035626495.1 Chryseosolibacter sp. | reverse complement strand
ATCGCCATATAGATTTGTTGCCCGGATAAGCACAAACAGTCCGATGGTGGCCAATCCCCAGGTGATCAATAATTTTTGCCTTTTCCGCGGATCGAAGTCTTTTCTGTATAATCGTCCCAACGCGTAGCCCAACATCATGATGCCGAGCCAGGGCAGCAGCGGATACATCACCATGAGGTTGCTATCGGCCGACAAGCTCATGAAGCCGGTTTGGCGGAGCATTGCCCAAATTGGAAACATCGGATCTCCCGTTTCCAGCCGGAGTCCGTCGGTGGCATTATGGCCAAAGGTGATGAACAGACCGATACCCAGTATCCAATTATCCGTCAAATGGATGAGCGCAGCCATGCAGACCATAGCAGCTCCGATCGCCCAGATCACCTGGAAAACGGTGAGGTCGTAATAGAAGTTGAAGAATAGTCCGAAGCGGACTACGACGGCTTCAAGCACAATTAGCCACAGACCGCGCGTCAGGAGAAACATCGATAAATCCTTTTTTGATTTTCGCTGGGCGCTGATATGAATGGAGGTTCCGGCCAGAAAAACAAAAGCGGGCGCGCAAAAATGCGTGATCCACCGCGTGAAGAACAGCACCGGTGTTGTAGTCTGCATATTGGTGGGGTCGGAAGTCAACGCGCCGAGGTGATAAAAGTCCCTGGAGTGATCAAGTGCCATGATTACCATGACAATGCCGCGCAGCATATCAATGGACGAAATCCGCGGTTTTTCCGTAAGGACGTCGACAACAGGAGGGGATGTCATGGTGATACTGCTCATACAGCTGGCTGGTTTACGAGTGTTTTTTACGACATTTGTGTCACTACTTTGTCATGCAAGTGAATCTTGAACAATTTAAGCTACAATCGAAGAATAAGGAACAGGAGAATAGAAAATTTCTCGCGAGTCTTCGGAGAAAAGACTCCCGTAAACTGGATGAGACGATTCATGCCGTTCACCATGAGGTGTTCGAAGAAACCGATTGTCTGACCTGCGCAAATTGCTGTAAGACGACAAGCCCGATCTTTTATCAAAATGACATCGACCGCCTCGCGAAGGCGATGCGCATGCGGCCCGGTGATTTTGTTGAGAAGTACCTGCGTGTCGATGAAGACAATGACTACGTTTTAAAATCATCGCCGTGTCCATTTCTCGGCGCCGAAAATTATTGCACGGTTTACGAGGACCGGCCACGTGCCTGCCGCGAATATCCACACACCGACCGCCGGAAGATGGTTCAGATTACCGACCTTACGTTCAGAAACACGCTGGTTTGTCCGGCAGTATTTGAAATTGTAGAGCGACTGAAAAAAATGGAATTTCGCTAGTCGATGGCCGGGCCATAAAACAAAAAAAGGTACCAGACAGTACCTTGAATATCATCGAAGAACGGCGCCAAAGAGATCAGACTACCTGTGCTTCGAGCTTTTGAGCCAATACCGACTTCGGAACAGCGCCGATCTGCTTGTCGACAATTTGACCGCCTTTGAAAACCAGGAGGGTAGGGATGCTGCGGATACCGAAACGGGCCGTTACATTGGGATTTTCGTCTACATTCAATTTGCCGATTACCGCTTTGCCTTCATAATCGCTGGCGAGCTCTTCGACAACCGGGCCTATCATTTTGCACGGACCGCACCATTCGGCCCAAAAATCTACGAGAACTGGCTTTTCCGAATTAATAGCCGCGTCAAAATTAGCGTCATTAAGTACTATTGCTTTACCCATTTTGATTAAGGTTTGTTAAGTTACAGTTAAGGAACGCAAAGGTAAATCCAATAGTTCAAACCGCGAAAAAATTCTGCCGCTTTGAACTTTACCTCTCCAATTCCTAATATTTTGATGCCATCAGAAATTGATTTCAACGTCGGCGACCTTTTTCATCTTCCTGACCATGTCATTGACGGGATTCACACGGAACCGCCGCGACATAAGCTCCAGACTGATGTTTTCGTTGTCATCCTTCAACTTCAGAAAGAGCGGCGTGTTTCCGGAAAACTCCGTGCAAACATCCTCGATCTTGCCAATGAGGTCTGCCGTAAGATCTGTGGTGCTCACCCGAACGGACACACCCTTACTCCGCTTGATGCCGATCTCGTTTAATAGGTCGATGTTCCTGATCTTGAACTCGAGATTCTGCTGCCCCCACGTGTTCTTGACCACGGAGCCTTCTATAAAAAGGAACCATCCCGTGTTCATAAAGTTTCTGAACTTCAGATAATCCTCGCCGAAAAGCATGAACGATGTGTTCCCCGTGTAGTCCTCGATATAAAACTTGCCGAACGGCTTGCCCGTTTTTGTTGTCCGGTGCTCGACGGTCGTGACGATCCCGCCGATCTTCAACTCACGCCCCACCAGGTTTTCAAGTTCGTTGAACTG
>DASPNN010000176.1:0-13543 GCA_035626495.1 Chryseosolibacter sp. | reverse complement strand
TGACAGAGCCGGTGTAAATTGTATCAAAACGGGTTTGCCGCGCGTCAAGGAAGTTCTCGAAGTTTACGAATAGCGAAAACCGCTCCCATAATCTCTCGATCATAAAGCCACAGATCCAATATTCTTTACCGAACGCGTTGTCTGTCAGACGTTGCTTGCTGAAATAGTATGCTTCAAGTCCCGCCTTCCATTTCTCCTCTACTTCATACATCAGCACGTTGTTCAACCGGTGTTTGGCCGTCAGAGGGTTTTGGAGCGAGGTCCCGGCATCGTGAATCTTCGTATCCGTGAATGTATATCCGATGAACAACTTGAAATCACCCCATTCGAACTTTACATTTGTCTCCGTTCCCTTGCTATCCGTATATCCCTGGAGGTTTACAAACGCGTAGTTCCCGTTGTCCGCCAATGATAAAAATAGCGGGTTGTTCAGGTAAGTGTAAAAAAACAAGTGGTTAACGCTGAATCCGATCTCTCCCAATTCAGTCCGGTAGTTCAGGTCCCAATTCGCGCCATAACTTCTCTCAAGGTCATTCCGGTCCACGGACACCGGGAGCACGTCCCGGTATTGCCGCCGCTCAGCCTCTTCAGTGAAAATGGTCGGCGCTTTATACCCAAAGCCTCCTCCAATTCTCGAACTGAATGAACGGCTGATCTTATAAAGTAAAGACACTCTGGGCAGGAAGGCGAAACCGTAGTCCACCACATAGTCGCCGCGGAGACCGGATTCAAGGCTGACCTTATCCGAGAATGAAACAGTATTCTGAAGAAAAGCTCCGAATGTGTTCTGCGTATAATCCCGGGCCGGTGTTGCTGTTGTTTGGTTCTCTGAAAAATCGTCTGTCCATAGATTCAAACCAGCGATCCACTCGGATTTCGCGCCATCATTGTTATAACTCAACTCCGCGAAGCTGCTGTTTTGAACTCCATCGAATTTGTATCCGGGAGTTTCGATCACGCGGTCGAAGCGGTTGATGCTGCCTTTGACATTCAACGAAGACTTTTCATTCAATTTCCGGCTAAAAGCCACCTGTGAGGAAAGTCGTCGCGACCCATTCTGTTCGAAGTACTGATGCGTAGCGTCACCGTGGCCTTCGATGAATTTGATATCTCCCCCGATCCTGTCTTCGGTCGTGAAATTCAATCCGACGTTCAATGTTGTCCGATCATCAAACTCAACGAACACTTTTGGATGGATGGAATACCGCTCAAATTCCGGTATGGCTGTCAGGTCAATATCCGCTGGATCGTAAGGCTCTCCGGAGTTTCTTGAACCGAAGACTGTAATGCCGATTTTACCAAGCTTCTTGCCATAGAAACCACTCAGGTCGAGGCCTTTTGCGCTCGTTCCGTTAATGAAAAACCGCAGATCCCGTTTTTCAGCCGGCACACGACTGATCAGGTTCACCATTCCTGCGATCGCCCCACCCCCGAATAAGGTCGATGATGAGCCTTTGATAACTTCCACCTGTTTCAGGTCGAGTGGCGGGGTCTGCAATAAGCCAAGTCCACCTGAAAAACCTGCATACAAGGGAAAACCGTCTTTGAGAATCTGGGTGTACCTTCCGTCGAGGCCCTGTATCCGGATCGAGGAATTTGCCGACGTCGCGGAGGTTTGTTGCGTTTGGATACCGGTGCTTTCATTTAACAGCATCCGTATATCCCCCGGTTTCATGTTTGCCTTTTCATCAAGCTCTTCGCCGGCAATGAACTCAACCCGTGTTGGAATGTCGGCTATTGTGCGGCTACTCCGCGTCGAGGTGATCACAATTTCTTCCAGCTCTTCCCCTTCTTCTTCAAGCAACACTTCATAGGGACTTGAATGTTCAACAGGAAAAACCACTGTAATCGTTTTTGATTTATATCCAAGGAACGAAAATTCGATTGACTGTTCGCCCGAAGGAATACCCTCGAGTCTTACTATGCCGTTCGCGTTTGCGCTGGCGCCAATGCCCAGGATCTTGATTGAGGCGATCGCCCCGGGTAACAGCTCGCCAGTTTCCGAATTCTTAATGATCCCCTCGAATGAGTGCTGGGCGAAAGAGTGTATAGAAAAAAATAATATAACAACAATGATCAGTGCTGATCGCATAAAATGAATGGATTATTTGAATAATAAAAGGATAAACCAAGACTTTGGGAGGTCTTAGATTCTTGGGGGTTGCCAGATCGGCGACGACAGCTGCGGAAGGTGTGATACAGAAAAGTGGGAGTTGGGCTCCTCACTATTGAAGTCGCTGATGCCGATGGATGTACAAAACACTTCGCATATGATATGGCTTGCACAGCACGTGTCAAAGCAAAAAGGTGTGCAAGCTTCGCCCTCGGGACAGTCGCCTCCCGCTTCTTCACTGCAGGCAAGCTCAGCATGGTTGTCACCATCCACGCAAGTATCCTCGACGCATGGATTGCAGCAGAGGTACAAGAGGTAAATTGAGAATATGAAAACAGTGGCTTTCATTCGGTTGCAAGGTACGACTAAAAACCCTGCAACGGGGTTGCAAAAAGGCCATTTTTCAGCCCTGCAAACAGAGGTGGTCCTAAAAATGACGCGACCGAAGCCATCGTGACCGCGGTGCGTTATGTGCTCCGCTTTAACGTTTCGCCAGCACTTTCCGGCGAAATTAAATCTAGTCAAATTCCACCCTGAAAACGGTTGCCAATGCGTCCATGTCGGTTGTCTCGGGAGTTTGGAAAGTCAGGCGGTTGTCGTTAACCGACCATTTCAATTCAACTTCGCTGCCCACCACGGAAACGCCCTTCACCTTGCGGCCGATGTCGGTCTGAAGTTCAAAGGCCGAGTTGGGTGCCGGAAGTCCGAGCGAAAACACGTAAAGTCGTTTCTGATCCTTCGATGTTGTAAACCGGATGTCCTTTTCGTTGTAGTCCATGGTGGCGGATTGCCCGCCAAAGTCACCCTTCTTGAAAGCAGCCTCTCCGTAGCCATAGATGGAATAGGCCCTGGTCTCATAAACAGCTTCTTTGTGCCTGCCGATCCATTGCCCCAGTATCGCGAGAACATTTCGTTGTTCATTGTTGATGGTGCCATCTGCCTTGGGTGAGATGTTCAGCAATACAATCCCTTTCTTGCTCCACACATCGATCATATTTCTGATCACCAGCGATGGCTCTTTGTAGGTTTGACCGTGGATATAGCACCAGCTGTGGTGACTCAGTGTAACATCGGTCAACCAGTAATCTTCGGAGATTTCCGTTTTCCCTCCTTGTTCGATGTCGAGCATGCCAACGTTGGCAGGCAGGTCTTGCTGTTTGTAAGCGACAATCGGCTTCTGCCCGCGCGAGACGGCGGTGTTGAAGTGATGGGCAACCATTTTTCGACGATAGTTTTCCGGGATCTTGTCCAGCCAGGAGTCAAACCAGATGACGTCGGGCGCATAGTTATCGACGACCTCGTTTACCTGGTTCAGCCAGTAGTCGTAAAATTCATCCTCGGGCATGTTGCCGTAAAGCAATCGAAGTTTGGGGTCTGTGGTCGACGTGACATAGTCGGGGTGGTAAGGGAAATGGCTGTCGTCTCCCGGATCCGGCGTGTTTTGAGCCCACTGTGCCGTATCTTTCGCATATCGCTGAATGAGTCGTTCGTGGTGGAAGGTGGCGATGGTCTTCATGTCGTTCTTTTTAAGCTCCGTAAACAATTCACCCAGGATGTCCTTCTTTGGCCCCATGGCTTTCGCGTTCCACGGATTGAGCTTGCTGTCCCACATCGCAAATCCATCGTGGTGTTGTGCCACAGGACCTGCAAACCTTGCCCCTGCTTTCTTAAACAGGTCCGCCCACTCTTTCGCATCAAAATGTTGTCCTGTGAACATGGGTATGAAATCGTGGTAATTGAATTCCGAAACGGGGCCAAAAGTTTTTTTGTGATACTCGAACACGTCTCCACCCCAACTTTTTCTGCCCGGCGCATACATCCACCGCGGGTACCATTCAGAATTATATGCCGGCACGCTGTATATACCCCAGTGAAAATAGATGCCCAGCTTGGCGTCCTTGAACCACTCCGGTTCTCTTTCGATAGCAGAGAGTGACTCCCATGTTTCCTGGAATGTTTGTTTCGTATCCGTCGGTTTGGATTCTGTCCCGGTCTTGCATGAATCGAGTCCTGTCAATGCGCCAAGGATCAAAATCACAGTGCTTACTTTTGTCATCTGGTCGAGTATATTTTGAAATCTTTATTTGTCAATATTATGATGCGGGCATTGCTGCCCGGCGCGATTTAAAGAAGTGCGCGATCAAGATGGACATAACCTCCATCGACGTGGATGAGCTGCCCTGTTGTGTGGCTTGATCTTTCCGACAGCAGAAAAACAACCATGGCTCCGATTTCTTCTTTTGTCGTCATTCGTTTTCCCAGCGGGATCATATCCTCGATCTCCCGCAGTTTTTTCTCGGGGTCTGGAAAACTTTTGATCCATGTTGCATACAACGGCGTAAAACACTCTGCTACGATTACCGCATTGACACGGATTCCATGTTGCAGCAGCTCCACGGCCCACTCTCGTGTAAGGGCGTTCCGGCCACCATTCGACGCGGCATATGCCGAAGTATTACCCTGACCGGTCTCGGCGGTTTTGGATCCGATATTTACGATAGCGCCCTTTGTCCTGATCAGATGCGGCAGTGAATAATGGGCCATCAGGTAGTAATGAATGAGATTCTTGTGAAGGGACTCGACAAACTTGTCATAGCTGCCGGAAGCCAGGCCGACACCATCGTTCACGCCTGCATTATTAACGAGGCCGTCTATGCGTCGGAACTTCTGAACAACAGACCCAACCGCCTGCCTGCATTCCGTCTCCCGGCTCAGCTCCGCCACCACCTGAAAGGCCTGCCCTCCGTTTTCTGTTATTTTCTTAACCACGCTCTCATTATCAGCCTGGCTGCGTCCAACAACGACTGGAATCGCCCCCTCCTCAGCTAGCGTCGCCACGATTCCTTCGCCTATGCCCTTGGCTCCGCCCGTTACAATGATCACTTTGTTTTCAAGTCCAAGATTCATGAGTTCTATGATTAATTTGCGCGGCTAACCGTTTACGTCAAGGTCGAATATCAGGTTCATCAGGCGCCATTTCTCACCGGGCTTCGACCCCGGAAGGGCACTTTGATATTTCCACATCAACTGCTCCCATTCAAGCACCTTTGCATTCCCGCTGTCCATGGCATTCTTTTTCTCGAAAGAAAAATCGTCCTCGACAGTCATGATCATCATCAGCCGGTTCTCCACGCGGAAAATCCGCATTCCGCGAATGCCTGAATTCCTGATGGAAGCCGATATCTCCGGCCAAATCTTCTGGTGGTATTGCTCGTACTCTTTTATAAGCAACGGGTCGTTTACAAGGTCCAAAGCAAGGCAATATGTTTTCATCTTAAATACTTATATCAATAACTGCCTTCACGACACCGCGTCCGGGATCCAGTAGCCCGGGAAACTCTTCCCGAACGTTTGCGAAAGGAATGGTGTGCGTGATGAATTTGTTTACATCAATACTTCCGTCGCTGATGCTTCGGATGACGAAGTCGAAATCTTCCTTCGTGGCATTGCGGCTGCTCATCAATGTTCCTTCGCGCTTATGGAATTCCGGGTGTGAAAAAGAGACTTCATTCTTTTGAAGTCCCACGAGAACATACCGTCCACCATGTGCCATGTAATTAAATCCGTCCGCGATGGCCCTGGCATTTCCGGTTGCATCGATCACCAGCGTAGGCCACTCGCCGGAAGTGATGTCAAGAAGCTCAGCGCGCGCATCCGACTTTAGCGGGTTGATCGTATGCTGTACCTTCATGTGCCTGCGGCAGAATGCGAGTCGTGTTTCGTTTATGTCCATGGCTATGACCCTTCCGCCATATAATCCCGCGACTTCCATGATCCCCAGTCCGATTGGCCCCGCGCCGATGATCAACGCAAACTCCAAGGGTTGTAACGCGGCTCTTCTTACGGCATGGGCCGCTATGGCGAGAGGCTCAACCAATGCCAGTTGGTTAAAGCTAAGACCCTCCCCATGGATCAGTGAGGAGGATGGCACCACAAGATATTCAACCATTCCACCATCCTGGTGCACACCGCAAACTTTCATGTTCACGCATGCATTTGATTTACCGCTGCGACATGCGATACACCCGCCACAAGAGAAATAGGGAATAAAGGTAACTGCTTCGCCGATTGCAAAACCCGGCGCATCAACTGTCGTCAACTCACCGGAAAGCTCGTGACCTAAAATTCTCGGGTATTCAAAGTAAGGCTGGGTCCCTTCGAATGCATGAAGATCCGTTCCGCAAATTCCGATCCTTCTGATCTTTATGGTGGCCTGGCCCGGTCCGGGCTTCGGCTCCTGTGCAGTCAGATATTCAAACTTGCCGGGTTTAGTGCAAACTAATGTTTTCATTCGGCCGTGACCGGTGCGGGTATCGCCTGATACCGATATAGGGTCATTGCCAAATTTAGCTCCGCGTATTGCGTTTGCTATTGGATTAAAAAAGACTTTGTTTTGTCTAAATCCGACTTTCTGAAACTTAGGAGCGACTCCATGCGCAAGAACTTACTGGGTTATAATTTTTCGCTTCTGCACATCGACTACGTCAAGCTGAATGAACGGTGGAACTACAGCAATGTAATCAGCCCATATTTCCGGATATACTACATCGACGATGGCGAGGGATTCATTTCAATCAAACAGGAAAAAGTAAAACTTGAACCAGGTTATCTCTATATAATTCCGGCTTTCACACTTTGCCACCTGTTTTGCAAGTCGTATTTAAGCCAGTATTTCCTGCACTTCTTCGAACAATCCGCAGAAGGCATGTCAATGTTTGACCATAACAGAAAAGTCATAAAAGTGGCGGCCGGGAACACAGATATCGCGAACTTTAAGAGGCTGCTGGAAATAAATCCTGGCCGGGGCCTCAACCGCTCAGACAATCCAAAAGACTATGAAACAAACGCTCATTACAAAACCTATCAAGAGCTTAATAAGACTATTGGTGACGCAGCCTATTTTGAAACCCAGGGCATAATCCTCCAATTGCTTTCCCGCTTTCTGAATTCAAGCCGCTTTAAGCGTAAGAATCCAGAGCCAATTCCATCAAAGATCCTGGATGCGATCAGACACATCCAGGTAAACCTGTCCGAAAATCTAACCGTCAACCATTTAGCAAGCCGGGCAAACCTGCAACAGGACTATTTCTCTCGCCTGTTTTTAAAATATACCGGGCAAAGACCATTGAGCTATTTACACGAGAAGCGAATCGAACGGGCCCAGTACCTCATTGCCACAACGGTGGCATCATACGCCGAAATAGCGGAAAAGACCGGCTTCCAGGATGTGGCCCATTTCTCGAAAGTTTTTAAGAAGGTTACCAGCCTTACCCCTGGCGAGTATAAAAAGCAAAATGCATTATAAACGAACCAAAATTTTACCGAACTGCTGCCCGGACCATGTAAATGTCAAGGTCCGAGCCAACGAGTCGTGAAGTCCATTTGGTCTTCGGGCATGCGCAAGTGACAGAAGAATATCATATTTTAAAGTCTTACCAACACAAATAAGCAAAGTCGAAGGACCGCACCGATTCCGATACCGCAAGTAGCACATAAGCTCAATACGGTTGAAAAAAAAAGTATCGTGTCTGGAAAGTTTTCAGAATTGCATGATTTTTCCATTTAGTCAAATCGCTAATAAAAAGAAAAAATATTCACCCAACGTATTCTCACGCACCCCGAATGCGCCGGATTTTCCCACGAAAGGAATTGCCAACATAAAAACAAGATAAAAAATCTTCACCCCGGCGTATCTGCCTGCAATCTTCACGTGGGCGCCGGAATTTTGCAGGCATTGTTTATAAATACACAAATATTATATTGCTATGGCGCCTATACCTAATTCAGATCGTTGTGGTTGGTATTTTTTCGTTTTTAAACCCGTCCGAGCACCTTACCGATAAGTACAAGGGGTTGGTGTACGTTACCAACGTGATGTCTTTTATTTTTTGCCTGGTTACACTTGGTGTCAACGCCTACTATTACTATTTCTTTGGGTGGCTGCCGGTGCTATATTTCATTTTTGTGATGGCGCTGTTATTCCTGATTATTCCGGGTATAAACCGCATCAACCACCGCGTAGGGCGCACAATGTTTTGCCTGATTCCCATATGGCTCACGATGTTTGTTACAATCTATTTCAAGCTCAAAGACTTTCCCCAGACCTACATCACCTACTTTGACAGCCGGTTTATTTTGATGGCGACCCTTATCGTTCCGGGCATTGTGTTCAGGTTACAGGAACGCATGTTGCTTTACATTTGCCTGGCATCCTCTACGGTGACTATTATTCTTTATGATGTGATCCATGAATTTTTTGGCGCGGGTTATTATCAAAAAGGATTTAACGACCCTTCTTATTATTACATCAACTATATCGTCAGCCTGACGTTTGTTGTTCAGGTTTTCGGCATTTTGGTGATGCGGTCTGTCATGGGCAGGACCGCCGTCAACCTTGAAAACCAAAACCGGGAAATCGAAGCACAGCATGAAGAGCTGCTACAGCACCAGGAGGAAATGGTCAGCAGCAGTGAAAAGCTTGAGGCTGCCTATGCGCTTATCACAAAACAACAGGCGGCCCTTGAAAAACACAACGCAAGTCTGGAGGCCCTGGTGGCCGAGAAAAGCCAGGAACTCTTGCATACGAATCAAGAGCTTACCAAGTATAACAATGAACTTCTCCAATTTTCTTATACCGTATCTCACAATCTGCGCGGTCCGGTAGCCCGGTTACTGGGCCTCACCCGGCTGTTTAAGGTCACTGAAGGATTGAGTGAAAGGGTTGAGCTCGAGGAGCGGGTCTTGAAGTCCAGCCAGGAATTGGACGATATCCTCAAAGACATAAGCCTCATTATTGATATTCGAAACGAGATTTACCGCGTCCGCGAGAGAGTGTATTTCGAGGATGAATTTAACAAGGCGTTGTCGCTGCTCGATGAGAATATCAAAGCCGAACATAGTTTTTCGAAAGATTTTTCCGAAGCACCGTATGTATTCGGCGTCCGGCCGATGGTGCAAAGCATTATCTATAATTTACTAAGCAACGCAATCAAATACCAGTCTCCAGATCGTCCTTTGAGAGTACGCATTCGTTCTTATGCGCCTTCCCCGATGAAAACGATACTGGAAGTAAGCGATAATGGAATGGGCATCGATCTTGTCAATCAACAGGACAATATTTTCAAGCTTTATAAACGGTTTCATTCACACGTCGGCGGCAAAGGTCTGGGATTATACCTTGTAAAAATCCAGGTTGAAGCCCTGGGGGGTGAGATCGAAGTGGACAGCCAGGTCGATCAAGGTGCCACGTTCAGGGTTATATTCAAGCAACCTGAAGAAGTTGACAGGCAGGTTTTTCACGACACCGAGATCGCAAAAGTGTATTATAACGCCAAACTCAAAATTTGCGTTATTCAATGGCAGCGACCAGTCACGAGCGCGGAGTATCGCGAAACACTCGGCACAGTCCTGGACTCGTTGAAACACCATAATACTCCCGGATTGATATCCGACGTCAGAAAACGGGGCGCCGTTAGTCGCGAAGATCAGCAATGGCTGTTCAACACCTTCGAGCCAAAAGCCATTAGCAACGGATTGCGCCAGGTGGCTGTTGTAGGGATAAATAATGAAGAGTTATCACTGAGACAAAGATCCGCGTTAAATCTCCAGGGATTTGATTCTATGGAACAAGCTGAGCAGTGGATGAAAGAAACACTGTGGCTCTCGGAAGTTTCAGGCCCGCGCCACGATCTTTCCTGAATCGACGGAGTTATTTAAGAGCTATAAGTTTTGCAGCCCGTAAATTACCTCGCAATTTCAATCAGATGAACAGACAACTAACAAAACATTCAATGCGAAATTTGAAAAGTACAGGAATCGGAATATATGTATTGTCGGGTTTGATGACCTTGGCCGGATGCCAGAATCCAAAATTGTCAAATGAACCGCGTGAGCGCGAAATGCTTCGCACACCGCTATCCGAAATTCCGGCCGCTGACCCGTCCCTGGTAAAACATGAAGGACGATACTTCCTGTACGCGACAGTAGATCCGTGGGGAGGCGAAGAACTGGTCGTATTGGAATCGCCGGATTTCAAAAACTGGGAACGGAAACACATCAGCTGGCCTAACCTCGAAGCGTGCAGCAGCCCGACGTCTGGTGACGCCCGCGTATGGGCACCCGGTGTGATCAAGGGAAAGAATGGCAAGTTTTATATGTACGTGTCTGTCCATAACGAGATATGGGTTGGAGTCGCCGATCATCCTCTCGGGCCGTGGACCAATGCGAAGTCGGATCAAACACCGCTCATACCGGCGAATAAATTTCCGGAATACCACATGATTGATTCGGAACCGTTTATCGACGAAGATGGCCAGGCGTATTTGTATTGGGGATCGGGGCTGGAGTGGAAAAACGGACATTGCTTCGTGGTCAAGCTTGCCCCCGACATGGTCTCATTTAAAGATGAAGACATCAAAGATGTCACGCCTCCCGGTTATTTCGAAGCCCCTTTCATGCTCAAACGCAATGGAAAATATTACCTGATGTATTCCCAAGGGAAATGCACCGATGCATCCTACCAGGTAAGATACTCGACCGGCGATACGCCTTACGGTCCGTGGACGGAGGGACCCGAAAGCCCGGTGCTGGCCACGAGCAAAGACTCCACGACACTTGGGCCGGGGCATCACAGTGTGTTTTCTGAAAATGGCCAGGACTACATCCTCTATCACCGTATAAGGAACAACAACAACACACTCCTTCGCGAGCTTGTGATCGACAGCCTCAATTTCGACTCCGGAGGAAATATCAAAAAGGTCTCGCTGACTGGTGTCCAAAGTTTTGTCAAATAACCGCCAACGGGAACAAGAACGGCACCCCCTTTCGAAGGCATCCATCAGAATTTCTAACTGCCGTGGTGATGCGACCGATCATTCAGATTTGAGCGTCTGCGCCGGATTGATGCGTGCCGCCCTGACTACATGCCAACTGACGGTCAGGACTGTTATGGCAAGTGTTCCGATTGAAGCGGCAATGAAAAGCCACCACGGCAACGCGACCCTGTATTGATATCCGGTCAACCATTCCTCCAACACCACGTATGCAATTGGGCTTGCGACAATGCCGGATATCACAACCAGTAAAACAAAATCTCTTGAAAGTAATATCCAGAGCTGAGAAAGGTTGGCTCCCAGAACTTTCCTTACACCGATCTCCTTCATGCGTTGCTCTGCAACAAATGAAGACAACCCGAAAATCCCAAGACAGCTGATAAACACCGCAAGTCCGGCGAAGATGCCGGCGAGCGTGCTCACCCGCTCTTCATTACCGAATTTGCGGGCCTGATCCGCATCAATGAAGTGATAGCTGAAAGGTTCCCCTTTCATGTGCGGCTTTACAACGGCCTCGATACTCGCGACAGATTCCGCGACCGGCTTCCCCGGGTTTAACCGAAAGGTCATGAAATTCAATTCTCCGCGGCTCAGGAAATAGACCGAAGGCCGCACAGGATCATACGGACCGGCAAAGACCACGTTGCGAACAACTCCGATAATCTCGAATTCTGCGTCCCTGGTACGGAGGGTTTCGCCGACGACCTCCTTCTTACCTAGGTACTTTGCTGCCTCCTCGTTTAAGATGACGGCTGACGAATCAGACGGGAAGTCGCGCGAGAAATCGCGTCCCTGAAGAATTTCCCACTGAATGGTTTTCCCGTATTCATAAGAAGCTTCAAACACCATGAAATCGATTGAGAGATCCGGATCTTTTCCATTCCAGTCAATGCGGCTGCTGCTTCCCCAGGAACCGGTGGTCGGGGCAATGCATTCCGTCAACTCAACGATTGATCCGTTTTCAATCAAGGTCTTTCGAATAACATCGTAATGGTCATGAACATCCTTAGTAATTCCGGACACAGTGACCAGCCCGTTGACATTGTATCCCAACGGCCGGTTCTTTCCATGTTGAATTTGCAAAAAGACCGCCGCGGTTCCGATGATCATCACGGCGGAAACGCTGAACTGAATTACCACGAGGATCTTTCGGGGAACCGAAGCGTTCTTGCCGGCCCTGAACGATCCTTTCAGCACTGCCACGGGCCGAATGGATGAAAGATAAAAAGCGGGATAGCTGCCGGCCAGGACACCTAAAACGACACTCGCAATCAGGACTCCACCCCACAACATGGGATTGCTCCAGGGGAGTACCATATTTTTTTCCGCAAGGCGATTAAAAACCGGAAGCAGCAGCTGTGTCAGCACGAGCGCGAACAACAACGCGATGCCTACTGTCAAAATGGACTCACTAAAAAATCGCGTGATCAACTGGCTCCTGTAAGAACCGACCGTTTTACGGATGCCTACTTCCTTAGCGCGTTTCTCCGATCTGGCGGTGCTGAGGTTCATAAAATTGATGCACGCCATCAGCAGAACAAATACACCCACAATGGCGAACATCCACACATATTGAATGAGTCCGCCGGTTTTTTTACCGTCATTGAACTCAGCGCGCAAATGCCAGTCGGGCATAGGGTGCAGGAACAGCTCGGGTTTCTTTTTTGCGAGGGTTGGGTTCAACTTTTTCAGGCGGGCATCCCTGATCCTGATCGAGGCGGATTCAAAGTCCGCGTGATCGGCAAGCATTGTGTAAAGTTCAAAACCATTCGGTCTCCATGGGTCGTCCATTTTTTCCAGCTCCGACATGACACTGTACTTCGCCCATTGACCGAGGAAGAAGACGTCAGACCATTTTGAGCGGAGGGGAAAATCTTTGTAAACCGCCCCGACCTGAAACGACTGACCATCCATGCCAATCACCTGGCCAATGGGATCGCGATTGCCAAAGAACACCTTGGCCGTCGATTCCGAAAGCATGATCACCGACGGATCTTTTGCAGGGAAGGTGCCTTTCACCAAAGTAACGTCGAACATCGGATAAAAGCCGGGCTCGCAGAACAAACCCGTTTTCGAATACTTCTCTTTCTCTATCGTGATTGTATGCGGCCAGACATGGCTGACCATGGAGATGTATCTGAAGTCAGCGCCGTAATTCTGCCGGATCTCGTTGCCTAATGGCCATGGTACATTCGACCATGTATCCACTTCGCCGTTGGCCGTGATATTCTGGATGACCTGTCCGATGCGCTCATAATTTGAATACTGCGTGTTATACGAGATCTCATCGTATACCCACATGCTGATAATCATCGCGACCGCGATGCCGATGGCAAGTCCGGAAATATTGATGCATGCGTGCAGCTTATTTTTCACCATATTCTGCAAGGCCGTTCGGAAGTAGCTTTTATACATGGCGGTAGAATAATAAGTGGGCGTTCGTTTTAATTTTCGTATAGCAAATGGCCGCAGGTAAAGAAACACCTGTTTCCAGTAATTCAGTTTCGCCCGGAAAGGCGTTCCATTTTCGAGATCGTACTCAAAATTCTCTTTCAGGTCGCCCACGACCTCCTCCTCCAGGTCATCGCGCAAAAACGTC
>DASPNN010000175.1:0-3120 GCA_035626495.1 Chryseosolibacter sp. | reverse complement strand
TCGTCTACGATCTCTTCCGACAATTCATGGCTCTTGACAAACCGGCACGCATAGTTGCATAAGGATTTGTAATGCCCATTGAATATCTTTTCAAACGCATGATAGTCGTCGGCTGTGACGCGCCTGAACAATTCATCAAGGGTTCCGGGCGCATGCAGTTGAAGGGCGTTGAGTGGCAACGTACTGGCTACGGTTTGTAGTGATTGTGTCATATTGTGCAATCGATTGTCCAATACGCTATTCTACTAACTTTCAGCGGCCTTCCCCAGCAGCGTTCAAATTATTTTTCCGGGATCGATCCCGGGAACGGGCCCACATCAGAGTAACATTGCGTGACCCAGATACACCCGGCAATGTTCCAGTGATATCCGAATTTGCCCCGGAAAAAATTAAGACTAAACGCTGACGCCAGGCAGCACCCATAGAGCCGTTCACGGAATCGAAGAACTCGAATGCATTTGTGCTCGCGGCAAAATGCGACCAGTAAGCGCGCCGCGAATCCTGCAGCCACGACAGGAATTTGTCTCACAATTTTCTGCGGCTTGGTGCAGATCCAAATTTCTGCTTCCGCAGCAACGCCTCCAGGTAATAGTAATCGGCATAGATCAATGGAACATCCACTTCGCTGTTCGATGGCTTCGAGCCCGTGCTATGCAACAAAATGAATCCTTTATTTTCACCGGAGGGCGATCTGTATTTCTTCGTAAGGTTCGTCATGATCTGGTCCGCTTTTGCGACGTACTCTTTACCGCTTTTACTATACCGGCTGAGCTCATAAAGCGCCGAAGCGGTGACCGTGGCCGCAGATACATCGCGTGGTTCATCCGGGATTCCTGGCGCATCATAATCCCAATACGGCACCAGATCAGGAGCCTGTCTCGGGTGGTCCAGTATATAGCGGGCAATCTTGTCGGCGTGCTCCAGGAACAAAGTATTCTTTGTCTCGCGGTAGCACATCGTGTAACCGTAAAGCCCCCAGGCCTGACCCCGCGACCATGCCGATTCATGAGCCAGGCCCTGATGCGTATTCCGTTTCATCACTTTCCCGGTGAGCGTATCATACTCGACAACATGATAGGAGCTGTTATCGGATCGATAGTGATTCTTCAGGGTCGTCAAAGCATGACTGACCGCTATCTTGTAAAAAGACGAGTCCCCCGTCGCGCGGGTGGCAAAGAATAGCAGCTCAAGGTTCATCATGTTGTCGATGATCACCGGATAACTCCATTTGTCCGTGCTGTGGTCCCAGGATCTCATTACACCCGTAATCGGCCTGAACCTTGTGCTCAAAGTTTTTGCGGATTGTATCAGGATGTTCCTGTATTCGTCACTGCCTGTGAGCCGATGGCCATTGCCATAGCTGCAATACATTTTGAACCCCATGTCGTGGGTTTTGCCATTCCATTGCTCGGGCTCCATGCGGGCGGTAAATTTTTTTGCTTCCGCAAGCCAAGCCTCGTCACCGCTAAATTCATAGAGGTACCACAACATTCCGGAAAAAAATCCGCTGGTCCAGTCGCGTGAAGGAACCACCGTGAGCTCGTTTCCCTTCAATGTTCTCGGTGCAACCGGAGGCGGCATTTTATCCGTATTCTTCTCCAGTGCCGCGTTTGTCTCTTCAATCAGTACCCTGACCTGGCCACTTGCGTGAGCGAAAGCCTGACGCACAAGCGGGTCCTTTTTTACACCGTCCTTGAAAGCCCACAACGCCAGCACTAAAACGCAAAGCGCCTTAACCTTTATGTTCATTTTTTTCATTGCACAATTATTACATTATAAAACTCACAAGACTTATTCGCCTTCGGTTGGAGAATCTCCTGTCAATTTCACTCACCCTCCTTGCCGAATTTATTTCAACTCTCTAAGAACGAAGCAAATGACCAGTCCACCGTACGAAGTGAGCACGGCACTTTTTCTCTTCCGCACGGAAAAACACCTCAACCGGTATATGTAACATCGGCATTTGAGCCGTTACAGCCAGTTATTACCGGGCGTGCGGATTCAGATTCACCTCCAGCACCTTCATCAACGCGACCCCGTTAATATCGATGGGTACAAGCGACAACGTGTGGTCTCCGGCAGGCAGTGACAATGTGCCCATATTTTTGTCCATGATTTCAGTTCCGTTGGCAGTAATCGATGCAGGCTCTAATACCGGGGTGCCATTCACCAATACCCTTACTGATCCACCGCCACCAAATTCCGGCAGGTATTTCAGGATCAGGTTGAACGTCGCCGGGGTGGTCAGGCGGACCGCCCACGAAAGTGACTGGTCTTTGCTGGTCCATGACTCGACGAAGTATTTCAATGTCTTCCCATCGCCAAAGCGGAACCCGTCCCCTTTTAGGACGGCGTCAAAAGCGAGCAACCGGTGCTTGGCGGTGCCGGACAGCAACCGCGCCGGGTCAGTAGCCAAGGGGCCTTCAAGCTCAAGGGCTATGACGGTGTTTGCCGGATCTGGTCGCGCCGCCGGGACATCGATGACGACGTCGAGCTCATTGATTCGCCTGAACGGCAGGACGTGTTTCGTCCCAACAATCCACGCCCGCGATACACCGGTTTTCAATCCACCGACAACCAGACGTCCATTTGCCGGCCAATCGAATACATGCAGGTATAACCTATCCTTTTTTAGTGTAGACGTCCCCCAGCTTTGCGGTGCCAACGGAGTGG
This sequence comes from Chryseosolibacter sp., assembly GCA_035626495.1. Taxonomy (GTDB): domain Bacteria; phylum Bacteroidota; class Bacteroidia; order Cytophagales; family Cyclobacteriaceae; genus Chryseosolibacter. The sequence continues at coordinate 447 of DASPNN010000175.1, read as the reverse complement.
CTGAGGTACCATAGATACTTTCCCCATATCGCGACATCCACTTTCCGATTTCCGACAGGATCATCGTGTCGCGGCGGTCCAGGCTGCCATCGCCTTTCGGACCGACGTTCATCAAAAGATTTCCACCGCGCGACGCGGCCGACGCAAGGAGCCGTATGAAATGGGCCGGGCTCTTGTGCGATGAGTCGAACTTGTGGTAGCCGTATGATTCATTGGTCGTCGGAATAGCCTCCCAATCTCCATTGACCGGATAAAACTCTGCCGGACGATCTGCGGTATTGATGTAATCACCGAAGTTCAATTCCGGGTTGCGTGCAAGTCTCCCGTTGACCAAAACGCGACTGTCTGCCGCACGGATCGATTGCAGTATTCTGATGTTTTCAGAGAGCGGGAGCTTGTGGGGAGTATCAAACCAGAGGATATCGGGTTGGTACTTCGCGATCAATT
>DASPNN010000174.1:0-2301 GCA_035626495.1 Chryseosolibacter sp. | reverse complement strand
ATAACCCCAAATTCATGGTGGGAACCACCGCTCTGGCTCCGGAGCCTGCGAGCGACTGCGGCCTTACACTTGCCCGGCCTGCGGAACCAGCACAAAAAAGTGAAACGTCTGTACGCTACGACCACTACACAACGGGCGGTGTGATCGCCCGCCCCGAATGGACCGGTGCAAATGACTTTAACGGAAAAGTAAATATTACCCTCTCGCTCAAGGGCAGCAAAAGCCTTCAATTCATTCCTAGCGGGAAGACTACTACAGTCCGGCTGGGCGGATCGTGGTCCAGTCCGAGTTTCGACGGTGACTTCATACCGATCAACCGCTCGGTCGATGACAGCACTTTTACAGCGACCTGGAAAGTATCCCATTTTAACAGGCCCTTCTCTCAACAGTGGATCGGAAAACAACAACAGCTCGGCTCAAGCTTCGGCGTGAACCTGCTGATTCCTGTAGATCAGTATCAGAAAAGTATGCGAACCGCCAAGTATGGGATAATGATCATCCTGCTGACATTCATCGCAATGTTCATGGTGGAAATCATCCGGAAGATTCGCATTCATCCATTTCAGTACATCCTCATCGGGGCCGCGTTGATCGTATACTATACCCTGCTCCTGAGCCTGTCGGAACATTTCGGCTATAATTTGTCCTACGCCATCGCATCGGCATCGACCATTATTTTGATCAGCCTCTATTCGTCAACGTTCCTTCACAGCGGGAAGCTGACGCTTCTTTTCACCCTCATATTGTCCGTATTTTATGGATTCATCTTTGTCATTATCCAGGAACAGGACTATTCCCTGTTGCTGGGCAGTGTTGGTCTGTTCATCATAATTGCGACACTGATGTTCTTTTCAAGAAACATCGACTGGTACACGCCACGAACCGGGACTGCGAAGCGATGAAAGTCAAAATGATCCTGCCAGCGTTGATGGAAGCGGAAAGTCCATACTGGCGACCCATTAAGTATTCGCTTTTTCCTCCGCTGGGCCTCGCGACGCTGGCCGGGTACCTTGACGCGGGTGACGAGATCGACTTGCAAGATCAACACGTTGAAAAGATCAATCTGGAAGATGAACCGGACCTTGTCGTGATTCAGGTCTACATCACGAACGCCTATCGCGCCTATGCAATGGCCGATCACTACCGGAAAAAAGGTTCGTATGTGGTCTTAGGCGGCCTGCATGTGACATCGCTTCCGGATGAGGCCGCCCCTCATGCTGACACCGTATTCCTCGGCCCGGGCGAAGATACATTTCCGCAGTTCCTCCGCGACTTTCGCAGCGGCTGCCCTCAAAAGAAATACGTGTCTTCCCTTAGAACGCTCGAACACATCCCACCTGTCCGTCGGGATCTGATCAAGCGTCACCTTTACCTGGTGCCCAATTCGATTGTTGTTACACGCGGATGTCCGCATCATTGCAGCTTTTGCTACAAAGATGCGTTCTTCGCAGGCGGGAAGAATTTTTACACGCAGCTTGTTGACGAAGCGCTGGCGGAGATCGATCGGCTACCCGGCCGCCACCTGTATTTTCTCGACGATCATTTGCTCGGCAACGAAAAATTTGCGCGCGCGCTGTTCGCCGGGCTGCGGGGGATAGATCGCGTATTTCAGAGTGCTGCAACTGTAGACTCCATCCTCCGCGGCGATTTGATCGAACGTGCCGCCGAGGCCGGGCTTCGCAGTCTGTTTGTCGGTTTCGAAACGTTCTCACCCGAAAACCTCAAGCAAAGCAATAAAAAACAGAACCTTCAAAAGGATTACCGGAAAGCCGTCACACGCTTGCATGACCTGGGCATCATGATCAACGGAAGTTTTGTCTTCGGCCTGGATGAGGACAACGCCCGCGTCTTCAGCCGAACAGTGGAATGGGCCGTCAATAATGCGATCACAACCGCGACATTTCACATCCTCACCCCATACCCGGGCACTGCGTTGTTCTCCGACATGGAGAAGAATCACCGGATCCTGACCTACGACTGGGACCGTTACGACACCCGACACGTTGTTTACCGGACAAAAAATATCCGGGCTGAAGAACTCGAAGAAGGGTATCACCGCGCATACCAAGATTTTTACAGTTGGTCAAACATTGTCAGAAGCAGTCTGCATCACGATGGGGTGAAGCACATCCTGAAACATTTTTTTTACACCGCGGGCTGGAAAAAGTTTGAACCGCTATGGAATTTCATGATCAAGACGGAAGGGCTTAACCGGATGTTGCCGATCCTTGAGGCGATCCTGTCGAAAGTGCAAACGCGGAAGGCCCCTTCAGAAATCAAAAATCTCAAAACGCTCGCATT
>DASPNN010000173.1:0-2229 GCA_035626495.1 Chryseosolibacter sp. | reverse complement strand
TGGCGATGCCAGCCACCGGTGAGATCGCTCCGACCCGAATGTTTACGGCCGTTCGCGCGAGGGCGCCTGTATGCGGAAAACCGTTGAATAACGGCGTGACAATATTCACGATTCCCTGACCCCATAATTCTTTGTTGGGATTAAAAGGTGTTCCCTTATTGTTGGCAATGCGATCTGCCATTCGCGAACACAACAAACTTTCAATCGATGAAACGAGGAAGATCGCTATCGCAAAATAGATAATATCGCCAATCACGGAAGGAGTAAGAGCCGGAAGGGCAGGCATTGTGAAGACCAGAAAGTCGGTTGGGATCGACCCATACTCTTCACGGATAGTCACCAGCCCTTTGTCAGCCCAGACGGTACTTTCCAACAGTAACCCGAAGCCCAGGGCGATCAGAGGTGCAGGGATGAACGACGAAACTTTAAGCAACACTTTGCACAACGTGAACGTGATTATTGCAAGGATCAAAGCATAGACATTTGCTTCTTCAAAATGTATGAATATCCGAGGAATTTGCTCGGTAATGTTATATCCCAGGTGGTGGGTGATTCCAAGGACATCGCCAACTTGAGAGAATGCGATCACGATGGCGATACCAATCGTAAAGCCAACGACGATGGACTGAGGGACCAGCGCGACAATTCTCCCGAGACGCAAGACGCCGGAAAGCATCAGCATGATGCCGGCCACAATAGATACGAAAATCAGGAACGCGTGATTATATGCAGCCATGACGCCGGCGATCACAGGAATAAAGGCGGCAGTTGGACCATACACCTGGTATTTTGAACCCCCAAACAACGCACCCATCAAACCAGCCACAGCACCTCCGACGATGCCTTGCTCGGGCCTCAGGCCGGAAGCCATTGCAAAGCCCATGGCGAGCGGAATAGCCACCATTGCAACCACTAGCCCAGCCGTTAAGTCATGGACTATATTAAGCCTCCAGTTGCCCCTTTTAAGGTCTTCATACCGGGCATCAAACGGATTGACGTAAAACAGCAATCTGCCGCGTAAAGTATTTTCATTAAATTTCATAGGTTTCCATTAAGGGTGAATTCGGTTATAAAACCCATCGGGTGTGACGGTTTTCTTGCCGCACACATCCTGTCGCTCCGGAAGGAGCAAACTAATTGTTAAAAGAAATGGAAAGGAATCAAAAGCGCGGCGGCGGCGTCAGCACGTCACGGTGTGTTGCGTGGAAAATTGCATTCTGACGTGCGAGAATCTCTTGCAGATGATTCTCGATGTGCAGGCATTTCTGTGAGCTGAAAAATTTCTCTTTCGAATCATCTTCGTCTTCCGACTCCTCCCCTTCCGGAAACACGGGCGCGCCATCGTCCATGGGAGTTGGGAGATCACCGGTGGAGGGATGCAAGGGCAGCTCGAATGAAAAAGCGTAGCGGTGCGTCCGGGTTTTGGAGGCGCCGCTCAGGTCGGATCCAAAGCACAGCTTACAAACCAGTAACGGTAGCACAAGCGCAATAAACATGGATCTGGCCATACTTAAATATAACGAATGTGCGACGAAAATCTCGTGACTATGACGGAAATCACAGCCCGGCCAATCAAATGCCCGTTCCGCCAGCCCAACGGCCAAAATGCATGTCAAAACAGGCAAACAGACAGATCGCTTTACACCGGAATGTGATAGAATCGGTAATAAGCCTAGGCGCCCTTACCCTTCTTTTGTCCTTGCCCATGCCCCGCGTGCGACCGTGTCAACATACGTTGCGTGTTGAATGCAGCGCGTCAGCAGCGACCGTCGAAGTCGGCGGAAACACGTACACGCTGCCGCATCTGTCCCCGTACAACGGCTGAGACGCGTGCTGCGAATCGCGCTCGTCAGGGATACGATTATTTCCAATTACAAGGGGAAAGCCGCGCCGGATCCTCTGTTCCTTTATGGCAATGTTTTTACGGTTATAGCCATCTTGTCGACCTCACAAATCCGAAAAGGTTTCACTACGGCGCCGTGTTCCCCTAAATGTTCACGACACCCGGACAACTCAAACCACCTGAGAAAGGATTTTAAAAAGTTCTGACAATACCCTACCCGGGGAATAAGGCACGATCAACTTCAGTCATTCATCCCGTACGTCAACTCTTTTTCACCTGGCCCCACCCGGCGAACGGACAAAAATCAGCAAGGGATTTTGGGGTATCGCGCTGAGGGTGAATATCACTGAAAAGAAAACAGGTTTATCAATTTCGGATTGCTGGGC
>DASPNN010000172.1:0-2001 GCA_035626495.1 Chryseosolibacter sp. | reverse complement strand
ATATTTCCCGCGTTTGGTGATTCCCGTCTCGTCAATTCTCGTTGCGGTCTTCGATTTTCTTATGGCTTTCGTGCTGTTTATCCCGTTGCTTGCAGTAATGGGACCATGGCCGTCCTTGCACGCGTTTTGGTGTTGGCCGTTAGCCATCGCGTTATGTGTCATCGCGACACTGGGGCCGGGTTGCCTCCTTGCAGCCCTAAATGTCAAATACAGGGACTTCCGTTATGTCATCCCATTTATTATCCAGATCCTCTTTTTCATGACGCCGATCATTTATCCGGTCTCGATGCTGTCTCATCCCGTCTTGAAATTCCTGATGGTCGCATCACCCATGTACGCGTCTGTCGAGCTGTTCAGGATTCCCATCAGCACCGTCCCGCCGGACTGGAGCCTGATTTTTATCAGTATTTCAGTCAGCCTGGTTTTGTTGATTGCCGGCCTTGTGTATTTTAAGAAGACTGAAGATTTTTTTGCTGATTTTGCATAGTCATGAAACCGATCCTTGAAGTACAGCACCTTTCGAAAAAGTTCATGATTCGCCACGAGACGGAAACGTACCTCACGCTGCGTGAACGGCTTGTTAATACTTTTCGGAGGTCCGCGAATTCCATGGAAGAGTTCTGGGCACTGGATGACGTCTCTTTTCAGGTAAGTCAGGGTGAATCGATCGGTATAATCGGTCGTAACGGTGCCGGGAAATCGACGCTCCTGAAGGTCCTTTCCAGGATCACCGTTCCAACCAAGGGACGGATTGTCAAGCGAGGTTCAATTGCCAGCCTTTTGGAGGTTGGTACGGGGTTTCATCCGGAGCTCACAGGGCGCGAGAATGTGTACCTTAACGGCTCGCTGTTGGGAATGAAGCGAGCACAGATCCGTGCAGTATTCGATGAAATAGTAGATTTCAGCGGAGTTGAAAAATTTCTCGATACGCCGCTGAAACATTTCTCAACAGGCATGCAGCTTCGTCTTGCCTTCGCGGTGGCTGCTTTTCTCGATCCGGAGATCCTTGTGATCGACGAAGTGCTTGCGGTCGGTGATGCGGAGTTCCAAAAAAAATGTCTTCGCAAAATGGAGGACGTGAACAACAGTGGCCGAACTATTTTATTTGTCAGCCATGATCTGGACGCCGTTGAGCGACTCTGCAAATCGGCTATGATCCTGGCGAAAGGCCGGCTTGTCACCTGCGGCCCATCGAGTAAGGTCATCAGCGATTACCTTTCTGAAAATGAAGATGTGAGTTTCAAGCCTGTTAATCTTTCCAGTAATTCTGTTCTTGAAGTTCTGTCTTTTAAAAACACAGCGGTTGTTTCGGGTGCATCGCTGGAGTTTACATTACGAATCCGGTCGCGGGAGCCGAAAAGGTTAGATTTGACTGATCTGGCGTTTCTATTTTATAACTACAAACGGCAACGGGTAGGTATCTTTGACCTGCGTCCGTTCTTCCAATCCTTCCAAACGTCAGGTGATTTCGTGGAGTATACTGGTGTGATCAACAGATTCAATGTCATCGAAGGGAACTACTATGTAGGCTTGTTTTATGGAATCAATGGCAGGCACGGTGACCTGTATGATCTGACCCGGATCCAGGTAAAAGGCGATACAAACATGACGATTAAACCCTATCACCCGCAGTATAGGGGATTCGTTGAATTAAATTAGAAACAACCATGTTGAAGCGCATCATCACAAACCTGTATGAAAAAGCCATCGTGGTCAACAATCCATACTACTATTACGGGGTGCCGAAAGACGAATATTCGAAGAAAAACGGGCTTGTCGCCCTGCCCCGGATTGACGTTGTCTTGAGCGAAGCCGATGCTGCCTGCGTTGTGAAGGGTTATCCCTATGCGGTGAAGATTAAAGAGCAACTGGGTGGGAGGTTCTCATTTTCAGATGGTAAACTTTTTCTCAAGATCGATTCGCTGACTTTTTGCGTGAATTCGTCCGAGGAATTATTTATTGTGTACGAGGTTTTTTCGCTTCTAACGTATAATTACTCAA
>DASPNN010000171.1:0-5163 GCA_035626495.1 Chryseosolibacter sp. | reverse complement strand
CGGTCATCAGGCGCGGAGAGACGATGCTCCTGGGATTTGTGCTCGACGAAAAACCGAACGACATCACAATCAATACGATCATTTCCAAAAATATACCTTCCGTGATCGGCGTGCCAATGGGTACGTTGTCAAAGCACGACGGCGGACTTCTGTTCGACGGAGAACGCGTGATAGAAAACGATATAACTCCGTCGCATTACGAAGTGATCGTCGACAACGAAGATCCGGGCTTCAGCAACTTCAGCCCCATTAAGCCAACCATGCTCAAGGCATGGCTGGACGCCAGGAGCAATACCAGCCAAAAGTATTATGGAAACTGGTCGAGCTCCTATGCCCGCTGGCTGGCGACAACGGGTTCGGATTTTTACGGCAGCGTGATCCGTTCGGCGCATTTCACCCGCTCGGGGGACGGCGAAAAGATCGCCACGTGGACGCCGACCTTGAAGGAAGACGGCTTCTATGACGTTTACGTGTACATGAAAGGAAAAAATCAGAACGACTTCTGGGGGAACGATGGAGATGACAGGCAATTCGATTACCACTACATCGTCCGGAACAGCGATGGCATCGACAACATCAAATACAATATCACGAACGCCGAGCCCGGCTGGAACTACCTCGGATCGTATTATTTCAGCAAAACCGGCGGCAGTGTTTCATTGACAGACGAATGTGACCTCCGAACCGTGTATGCAGATGCTGTAAAATGGGTGAAGCAATAAACTTTTAAACGTGAAAATATTTTGCCGGATATCAAAAATGGATGATATGACTCTTAGCCAAACAGTGAAAACAAAAATCGGACGATTGGTGGCGCCAGCGTTTCTGGTAATAACAGTTTGCTTTGTGACGCTCGAAAATGCACTGGCTCAGGAAAAGCTCACGCTCTCCCAGGCCATCGAGGTCGCCCAACGCAGCAGCCGAAACATAAAAAAATCGAAGCTGAACCTTTACGGGAACCAACGGAGTCTGGATGCCCAGCGCGCCGCTCTGAAATCCAGGTTCGCGCTCGACATCACTCCTTTCGATTATAACCGCAACCGCGTATTTAACGACCTGTTTTCACGTTGGAATACCAACGAAGACTATAACTCATTCGCGAACTTTTCGGTTAGCCAGCCGATCGCCGCAACCGACGGGACCATTTCGTTGATCAACCGCCTCGGATACAGAGATAACTATTCGGAATTCCAGGACGTGAGGACAAAGACATACTGGAACAACCTATACCTGCAGCTCGACCAGCCGATCTTTACTTACAACCGGACCCGGATCCAGCTGAAGGAACTGGAGCTCAACCTCGAGAACGCGACGATCAGCAACGCCTTGCAATTACTAAGCCTCGAACAAAGCGTGACCCAGTCGTTCTACAACTTTTACCAGCGCCAGAACAACCTTCAGATCGCGAAGGACGAATATGAAAATCAAAAGATCAGTTACCAGATTACGCGCAACAAGGTAGATGCGGACTTGCTTGCACACGAGGAACTTTACCAGGCGGAGCTCAACCTGGCCACTTCAAAGTCGACCATGGAAAATAACCAGGTGCTGCTTGCCAACGCGGCCGACGATTTCAAACTTCTGCTCGGTCTTGACCTGACAGAAGAAATCATGGTCGAGGTCGACATCAACTTTGTCACCCGGGAGGTGGACCTGAACAAGGCGCTGCTTTTTGGACTTGAGAACAGGATGGAGCTGCGGCAGCGCGCGATCGACATCGAGCGATCACAGTTTGAATTGATCCGCACCAAAGCGTTGAATGAATTCAAGGGTGCGGTCTCGCTGTCGCTGGGGATCTTCGGCGACAACGAACGCGCACCGGATATATACGAAGTGCCGGCCGTCAACCCACGGGTCGCTATTTCTTTCAGCATCCCCATTTTCGACTGGGGTGAAAACCGCGCGCGGATCGATGCGGCCAACGCTTCCCGGCAAATAAAGGAGGTTGACCTGGAAGCGGAAAAAAATGACATCATGATCAACATCCGCAAAGTGTACAGAAACCTGCAGAATCTTGAAAACCAAATTCTGATAGCCGAGCAAAATGTGAAAAACGCGACACTGACCTACGACATCAACCTCGAACGGTATAAGAACGGAGATCTGACGAGCATCGACCTGAACCGGTTCCAAAGCCAGCTCTCAGAGAAGAAAAGCGCGTATGCCAACGCCCTGATCAGTTATAAGATCGAGTTGCTGAACCTCAAGATCCTCTCGTTGTATGATTTTGAGAAACAACAACCCGTCATCGCACCAACCAATTAATCAACCACGAACAAACACTACAATAATGAAAAATCTGATAAATGGACTTTTTCCGCTGCTGGTCCTGATTACCGCCTCTGCCTGCAGCCCTGAAGGGTCGAACATAAAAACCGAAATCAAGATCCCGGTGTCTGTGATGAGCATCAAGCCTCAAAGCATTTCGCGTTTCATCGAAACGACAGGAACCGTTTATTCTTTTAAAGAAGCGGCTATGAAATCAGAATTAAGCGGCGTTTACAAATTGCAGCGAAACCCAGCCACGGGCAAGCCCTTCGCCCTCGGCGACGCGGTCAGGGCCGGCCAGGTATTGATCAGGATCGAGGATAAAGAGTTTGAAAACAATCTCCAGATCGAAAGCAAAAGACTCAACCTGGAACTTGCCGACAACAACCTGAAGAAGCAACAGTCATTATATGACAAAGGGGGTGTCACCCAAACTGAACTGAAAAATTCATCGATCGAGCATGTAAAAGCCAAGTACGCTTACGAGAACGCGGAAATCCAGTTGGCGAAGATGGCGATCAAAGCCCCCTTCGATGGCGTTATTGTAGAATTGCCCTACCACACCGACGGCGTGCGGATCGACCAGGGCCAGGCGTTGTTGAAAATAATGCAGTATGACAAACTCCTGATGGACGTGAAGCTTCCCGAAAAACATTTGCCTGAAGTGACGATGAATCAAATGGTCCAGATTGCAAGCTACAATGCGGCCAAGGACACAATCTACGGGAGGATCAGTCAGATCTCACCCGTCATCAATGCGGATACCAGAACATTTCAAAGTGTTCTTCAAATAGACAATGAAAAACGGTTGCTCCGGCCGGGAATGTTTATCAAGGCGTTTATCCTCTCCGAAAAGCGGGACGGTACCATCGTCATTCCTAAGGAGACCGTCATATCGCGACAGGACGGCAAAGTCGTTTTCACGGTGGAAAATGGAATTGCGACCGAAAAGAAGATCGCGACCGGCCTCGAGAGCCTCGACGTGATAGAAGTGGTCAACGGCTTGAAAGTCAATGACAGGCTTGTCATCTCTGGATTTGAGACCCTGAGAAACAAATCGAAAGTGAGCATCATACAATAACATTAAAACAATCCGCCTCGTGAAAAAGATAGTGTCGCTGGCCGTATCCTACCCCGTATCGATCCTTATGATGGTATTGGCGGTCATATTGCTCGGATCGATATCGTTTGGAAAACTGGGCATCGAGCTGGTCCCCGAGCTGAAGAACCCTACTTTGTTCGTGGAACTCAAGGTGGGAATCAAACCTCCGACCGAAGTCGAAAAACAATTTGTCGAGTCAATCGAATCGATTGCCATACGACAGAGCGGGGCTATTGAAGTGAGTTCGATCAGCCAGACAGGCTACGGGCGGGTCACCGTTCAGTACGACTGGAGCAAGGATATGGATGAGGCGTTTCTCGATCTTCAAAAATCGCTCTCGGCCTTTTCGCTGAATGACGAAATCGACGAGTTCGTCATTTCTCAATTCGACCCAAACGCGGCCCCCATTATGATATTGGGGATCTACAACCCGGCCTCCAACGATACAGAGGCGCTGCGGCGTATTGCTGAAACAAATTTCAGAAACGAATTTATAAAGTTGCCGGGAATTGCGGAGGTGCGTTTGTCTGGCGACCAGGAGAAAGAAGTTGTGCTTGAAACCGATCCGGATTTGCTGGCTTCGTTTGGCTTGACGGTGAATGACCTGGTCACAAAAATCCAAAGTTATAACCGAAGCGTATCGGGTGGTTTCATCGAGGAGCTGGGTCGCAAATACGTCATCAAGGGCTTGGGCATCGTACAAAAGCCCGAGGATCTCGAGGAGCTGGTGGTGGGATATACGACACGAAAAAATGCGGCGCTCCCTGCGGCTTCTCCGGTCCTTACAACCAACGCTACATCCTCTTCGGATCAGGTCCCGGTCCTGCTTCGTGAAGTGGCGAATATCAAGATCGTAGACAAAGAGGCGAGCAGTATCGTCCGGGTCAATCAGCGGCGAAGCGTTGGCATGTCCATTTATAAAGAAACCAAGTATAACACCGTCAATGCAGTCAATGAACTGATGGGATCGCTGGAACGCTTGAAGAAAACAGCGCCCGGATATGAATTTGTCATCATCCAAAACCAGGGAAGATTTATTCAGGGCGCCATTGACGAAGTGAAAGAATCGGGCCTCTACGGAATCTTTTTCGCTGTGATCGTTTTGTTTCTGTTCCTGCGCAGGATCGGTTCGACACTCATCATCAGTATTGTTATTCCGATTTCGATCATAGCGACTTTCAATCTGATGTATTTCAATGGGCTGACGCTGAATGTTATGACACTGGGTGGATTGGCCCTGAGCGCAGGTATGCTCGTCGACATCGCCATTGTGGTGGTGGAAAATATATTCCGCAAACGCGAGGAAGGATTGAGTGTCAAGGACGCGGCGATAGAAGGAACAAGCGAAGTAAGCGGTGCGATCACAGCTTCGACGCTGACATGTATCGTGGTCTTCCTGCCGATCGTTTATTTACAAGGCGCGTCGGGAGAACTCTTCAAAGACCAGGCCTGGACAGTCGCTTTCTCGCAATTGGCGTCGTTGTTTGTCGCCATCCTGGTGATCCCTATGCTTTTCGTTCAGTTTTTCCGAAAGGATAAAGTATTTCAAAAAGAAAGAAAAGTGTTTTCCGGAGAGAATTACGTACGGTTCAAAGCTTACCGCTCGGCGTTGGATAAAGTTTTGAATCACAAGGCCGGCTGGATTATCGGCTCGTTCGTCATGATACTGGCGGCAGCCCTGCTGGTTCCGGTTGTTGGAAGCGAGTACATGCCACAGTCGGATACCCGCGCGATATCGGTTGACGTGACGCTGCCCAATGGCACGCAGCTTTCGAGAACTTCCTCCACCGTCG
>DASPNN010000170.1:0-2248 GCA_035626495.1 Chryseosolibacter sp. | reverse complement strand
CCACATCAGGGTGGACCCTGTTTGTACTTTTCTTTGTAAGCGTAGCCTTGCTTGCCGTGGGAATTCCGAAGATCGTTTTCTCTTTCAAGGAAGATGGCGGTTTCAAAGTCGAAAACACCTATCCGGTGGTTGGAAAGAAAGCCACCCTAAGGATCAATGAGGTAGGCATGGACGACTACCGTGTAACACGACTCACTCTTGTCGGACATGAGGGAAAAGAGATCAGGCTGGTTCAGGAGTTCGAGGCTCAGGGCACCACCCGCGCCAAAGCAATCGAAAATGCACGCATGGTAGAATATACGGTAGATGTGAGAGACTCGGTCTTCACGTTCGACAACAATATTCAGTTTACTCCTGATGCTGTATTCCGTGCACAACGCCTAGATATGAGGATGTACATCCCTTACAATTTCCCGTTCACCATGGATGAAGGTGTCGCCCGATTGCTTACGGAATATGTCGGTTGGGAACATCGTGACGGCGAGACCTGGAAGCTCACCCAGGAGCGCGGATTGGAATGCATCACCTGTCCGGCGCCGGAAGCGTCAGAAGACGATGACGGCGATGGCGAGAACTGGGGTGAAACGCTTAGTAACTTTGACGAGGTGGAGATCACCGGAAAGTTTGATGTACGCATCCGTAATGGTCACGACTACAATGTTGAACTCATCGGCCCGGACAGGGAGAAAGCGAAGTACAACATCTACCGTTCGGGAAGCACCCTGGTGATTGATTACGAAGGCAAGAATGTGAACTGGGGATTGAAGAACCTCAATATCGACGATATGCGGATCAACATTACAATGCCTGCTCTTCGCAAGCTGGAAGCAACGGGAATGGGATCGATTCGCTTCGATAACTTCCACCTGGATGACATGGAGATCGAATCACGTGGCCCGGTTAACATTCGCGGCGAGATCTCAACCCGCAGACTCACCCTGACCCTGAATGGTAAATCAGAGCTTGAGCTTTCCGGTAACGCCGATAATCTAGATGCCCGCCTTGAGCTTGCTTCAAAACTACGGGCCTATTCCCTCAACGTCACAGAGGCGATCGTTGAAGTCTCGGGTGGTTCCAGCGCCAAAGTCAATGTTTCAGGAAACCTGGAAATTGAGGAAGGTGTGGCCAGCGAAGTGGATTATCGCGGTAGTCCTAATGTGGTAAAGCGAGATTAATTAAGGCTGTATGATCTGTAACATTTCAATATTTCCGGCGTCTAGTTAAATTGTAACCCTAACCCTCGAAAAACATGCTGTTCCTGTTGCTTGTGATCCTGGTTTACCTTGTGTCACTGATCTTTTAAGAAACTACGATTGATTAAGGCCGTCTATACAGAGCCAGACGGCCTTTTTTATTATTTCCCGTATATTTTAGCGCTCAACGCGAAAGATTCCTTATCCGGAGTCAACTATCTTGTATCCAGAGGGAGAAAATTTTTTCGCCCACGCAACCCCCTGTATCGTTAAAGCATCTTACCTGCAGAACCCTTAAATGGAATTCAAAATCTACCGGGCTAAAGAAGAAGAATTAATCAAAGGTTGTTTGAAGCGCGAAAGAAGCGCCCAACAGCAGCTTTTTGATCTCTATTCCTCAAAAATGTACGGTGTCTGCCACCGGTACGTGAAGCATGCCATGGAAGCGGAGGATATCCTGGTGACCGCATTTACCAAGATATTTGAACGAATCGATCAATTTAAGGGCGAAGGAAGCTTCGAGGGGTGGATCAGGAGGATTATGGTGAATGAAGCCCTTACCTACCTGCGCAAGAGCCGCGCAATGTATCTCGAAACAGACCTTGAGCAGGCCGACCGCGAGCCTGATTATGACAAGCTTGGAGACCACCTTGAAGCTGAAGACCTTCTAAAAATGATCCAGGAACTTCCGGCTGGCTACCGGCTGGTGTTCAATATGTATGCGATCGACGGTTATTCCCATAAGGAAATAGCAGCGCAGTTAGGGATAAGTGAAAATACATCCAAGTCGCAACTCAGCCGCGCCCGGGTGTATCTGCAAAAAATGTTGGCGGAGAATGATTGGGTGTCGAACAAAAAAATGAGTAACGATGAATCAGCAACCTGACAAACTATTTCGCGAAAAGCTGGAGGGATTCTCGAGGCCCGTCTCCGCTTCCGCATGGAGCAGGGTCGAAGCCGGACTTAATAAAAAAAACAGTAAAGGCCTTTGGCTGAAAATCGCCGCTGCAGTAACGTTGCTGGCAGTTGCTGCATTCATCTTGTGGCCAAGTGCA
>DASPNN010000169.1:0-3445 GCA_035626495.1 Chryseosolibacter sp. | reverse complement strand
TTCGACAACCAGGCCAGAGATCTACACCGAGGTTGATGAGACAATGGCTTTTGACCTGGAATTCGAGGGAGGTATCACCGCTTCCTGCGAGACGAGTCTTGGCAAGGGAATGAACGTGCTTCGGGTCACCTGCAAAAACGGATGGTACGAGCTTGCACCGTTTCAATCATACGGAGGAATACGTGGGGTTGTCAGCGATGGGACTACGCTTAATCAAACAATTCCCAATCAACAGGCGAGGCAAATGGATGACGACGCACTCGCCATTTTGAACAAAACGCCTGTCCTTGTGCCCGGCGAAGAAGGACTCAAAGACATTCGCGTCGTGGAGGCGGTTTACCGGTCTGTCGCAGCAAAGAGACGGGTGGTGATCTGAGTACGAATGAGGACACATGGGCGGATGGAGTTTTTGCTTGACGTGATCGATTCCGGAGGGCTGACATTCAACGGGTTACAGCTTCATTTTCTTTTAATCCGGTGTAAAACTTACACGTAATTTATCGACCGGGATTTTGTCGCCCCTTCGGACGGTGTTTTTTGGACCTTTGGGATGTATCTCCCGCGTCCATGAAAACCCGTTTCATCATTATTGCCGGTTTACTTTTTTGCTCCATGGCCGCCGCGGGTCAAACCGTCAAGGAATTGATGCAGCAGGCCGACACGTATTACGAAAAAAAGCAGTATAAGAAAGCGATTGACGTATACCTCAGCGCTCTCAACATCAATCCCGATGATGCGGTGCTGAATTTCAAGACGGGGCTATCCTACCTGGACTCCGAATCAAAATCGAAGGCAGCGAAATACATCAGCAAAGCTTACCGCCTGAATCCGGGAATCAATGACGAGATCGATTATCATCTCGGTGTGGCCTTTCAGCACACAAACGAATTCCACAAAGCCATCGAGCACTTCCAGGAATTCAAGAAGAAACGCCGCAAGCTGGCCGCGATCGCCGACAAAAAAATCGCCGAATGCAGGATTGCCGACTCGCTCGCCAATTATGAGCTGAACGTGATCATCGAAAATGCGGGCCCGAGCGTAAACACATATTTTCACGACTACTCTCCGATCATTTCCGCAGACGGCAACACGCTCATCTTTACATCCAACCGGACGGAACATCCGACAGAAGGCCAGGACGAATTGCACTACGAGGACATTTATGTGACCATGCGCACAGCAACAGGATGGTCCGCGCCCAAGAAGATTAGCTCCAAGATAAACCACGAATATAACGATGCCGCGGCCTCACTCTCTCCGGACGGCAAGACGCTGTTCCTTTACTACGAGGAAGGGGCCGGCGATATTTACATGTCGCAATTCAAAGACGGCGACTGGACAGTACCCACTCCGTTGAACAAGAACATCAACACCAGTCTTTACTGGGAAACCAGCGCAAGCATCACCGCCGACGGAACGAAGCTGTATTTCGCCAGCAACCGCCCGGACGGTTTTGGAGAGCTGGACCTGTACGTGAGTGAGCTCGATGCCAAAGGCAACTGGGGCAAGGCCGTAAATCTCGGGCCGGTGATCAACACCCCCGAGCACGAAGATGCCCCGTTTATTCACGCCGATGGTGTGACTTTGTATTTTTCCTCCGATGGTCATCCGGCCCTGGGGAACAGTGACATTTTTGTCAGCGAACTCAAGAATGGCAAATGGCAGAAGCCTCAGAACCTGGGCTGGCCGATCAACACATGGGAATATGATGGATTCTTTACCATCTCCGCCGATAAGAAGAAAGGATTTTATTCGACCTTGAAGGAAGGCGGTTACGGGGAGGCCGACATCTATTCCATCACTTTTTTGGAGCCGCGCTTCAAGCCGAAACCGAAGCCCGTGCAGGTGGTTCATGAGAGCAAACCGGCCCCGAAGAACACCGATTTCGTCGATCCCAGCGTCCAGCAGAGCCGCGAGAAAAAGATCGTTACCATACTTAAGGGAAAAGTCATCGATGAAAATACGGCGCAGCCCCTGGGTGCGGTGATTTCGCTGGTCGACAACGGGACGAATAAGATACTTTCAAAGACGACGGTTGACTCGCTGACCGGTGATTTTGAACTGGTCATCCCCCACGGTGGCAACTACGGTGTGACGACCGAGAAGGCCGGATATCTTTTCAATTCGATCAACTTTAATCTGCCGAAATTCGCCGAATACCAGGAGATCGACACTCATATCATCATGGTCCGCGCCGAAGTTGGATCGAAAAGTATCCTGAAGAATATTTTCTTCGATGTTGGCAAATCGGATCTCAAGACCGAATCCATCGCCGAGGTCGAGAAAATTCACGAGCTGCTGGTCAACAACCCCGACCTGAAAGTTCAGATCAACGGTCATACTGACAATACAGGGAATGCCGCCGCAAACAAGGTTTTGTCGTTAAAGCGGGCCAGCTCTGTGGTCGACTACCTGGTCGCCCACGGGGTGAATGCTGCCCGGGTTTCGGCCAAAGGCTACGGATCGGAACGTCCCATCGTTTCCAATGACGATGAGGAAAGCGGCCGCGAGATCAATCGCCGTACCGAGATCGAGATCACCCAGGCGGGTAAATAACAATTATTCAATTTCTAATTCCTAATTACTAATTCCCGATTGAGTTTCCGAGGCTGGCCGTGCATGAAACTCTAAAATTAGAAATTCGAAATTAGAAATTCGAAATTAGAAATTCGTAATTCCCCCAACTTTATCATGAAAAATTTCGGCTCCCGATTTCCATAACTGATTTTGATTCTCTTAAGTTTGGACGAACGAGATCTTAGAATCACCGATGAATTTTATCAGAAACCTGTTTGCTCCCAAAAAGCCGGCGATCAAGTCCTATGAGGATTTCTGGAAATGGTTTCGGCTACACGAAAAGAAATTTTTCAAAGTGGTCAGCAACCGCGGCAATATCGAAAAGCATTTTTTCCATAAGATGTCTCCGAGGCTGAATGAACTAAAAGAGGGCGTCTATTACCTGACGGGAATGTTGAATGATCACACTGCGGAACTTGTCTTTACAGCGGATGGAATCATTGAAAATTTTGCCTTTATCGAAGACCTCGTCAATTCCGCCCCGGCGGTCGATGGATGGAAGTTTACGGCACACAAGCCCGCGCAGGATATTAAAGACGTGACCATCCAGATGGACCGGTACACGTTCGGGGCTGATAACCTTTGGTTTTTTCCGAATTTGCATGAACACATGCCCGACGAAATCGACATCACCGTTGTCCATAAGGACTTCAATGACAACAACAAAAGGGCGATCGTGAACGGCACATTCATCTTCCTGGATAACTTCCTGGGTGAGCTGAACTTTGCCACGACGGTTGATAAAATAGATGTTGCCGGCCGCGAGGGCGCTAAGGGTGAGCTGATACCGATCGCGAAATTAAAAGACTATCTAAACTGGAGGCAGAAGGAATTTATCGAAAAGTATGAAGGTACGCGGCATAACACC
>DASPNN010000168.1:0-6529 GCA_035626495.1 Chryseosolibacter sp. | reverse complement strand
GGTGTGCGGCGGCCAGAAGGATGGGATGATTCGACAATTGCCAGCCGTCGACACCATCGATAGCCTGGAACCCTTTTTTCATTTGGAACCGCTCCTCTTCGTTGTGTCCCCACCACCCTGCAAACCTCGGGCGTGAGTGATCGGTCGCGAATCGCTCGTGCACAAATGCTCCCGCGATGGCGCCGGGACCTGAATTCAAGTATTTATAGCTGCACCACACTGCAAAGTCGACCTCATCTTTATGGAGACTCAACGGAACGTTGCCAATCGCATGTGCCAGATCAAATCCCGCGACAGCGCCGGCGCGGTGGGCCGCTTCTGTGATCTTCCGGATGTCAAAAAACTGGCCGGTATAGTATTGGACCCCTCCGAAAATGACCAGCGCAAGCTGGCGGGCATGAGTATCGATCGCCTGTAAAATGTCTCCGGTGCGGAGGTATGACTCCCCGTCACGTGGCTTCAGCTCAATGAGGGCATCACCGGGTGATAGCCCGTGAAACTTTAGCTGAGATTCAAATGCATATTGGTCGGATGAAAACGCACCGGCCTCGGTAATGATCTTGAATCGTTCAGTCGTCGGCTGGTAGAAAGACACCATCAGCAAATGCAGGTTGACAGTGAGGTGATTCATGGCCACGACTTCGATGGTCTTTGCGCCCGTGAGCTTTGCCAGCGCCTTTTTAGAAAACTTCTGGTAATACACCCACGGCCGTCGTGCGTGGAGATGACCCTCCACACCGAGCGCCGCCCAGTCGTGGAGTTCTTCGTCAATCCATTTCCTTACCGACTTCGGCTGAAGTCCTAAAGAGTTTCCTGTAAAATATATCGCCGGTTGTTCGTGGACCAGCGGGATGTGAAACAGCTTGCGGAACGACCGGAGCGGATCTTCCCTGTCAAGGATTTTGGCGAACGTCAGCGTATTTTTAAATTTCATCGATGGTCGTCGTGCTGTCAAATTGGGCGGAATTTAGAAACTTCCCGCACAGAATAAAAAGTTAACAGTGACTTCGGTTTGACGTTCTTCAGAAGAGCTTGAGCTGTTGGGCAAAAGCCCCTTCGTGGTTTAACAGCCATTCCTTTTTGTCGAGGCCTCCACCATAGCCGACAAGATCGCCATTTGCGCCAATGACGCGGTGGCAGGGTACGACGATGGCAATCGGATTTTGCCCGTTTGCAAGACCGACGGCCCGCACGAGGTTGGGGTCGCCCAGACGAGTGGCGAGTTCCTGGTAAGAGATGGTTCGGCCATAGGGAATATTCTGCAGCTCCGACCACACACGCTTCTGAAACTCTGAACCCTGGAACTGGAGTTCGATGTTAAAAAACTTCCGGCCTTTGAAAAAGTATTCATCAAGCTCGGTTAGGCACTGGTCGACAACGGGAGACGGGAATGACTCCAACTTTTCGGTTTTGAGAAAGCCGACGGCCGTGATCGCATCGCCGCGTGACTCGATCACGAGCGGGCCGACGGGGGAATTCCAGTACGCTCGTCCTTCCATCAAACAAATCGCGGGTCTGCTTCCATGACTGTTCCACACTTCTTACAGGTCCGGAATTCTTTGGAGGCGTAGAATTCACGGAAACGCGGGATGAAATCCTTTTCAATATTTTCCAAGTGAAACCTGTATTCGTGCAGTTTGGTGTTGCACTTTTCACAGAACCACAGCAAGCCATCCTCCTCGTTGGTATTTCGTTTGGTCTCGATCACAAGGCCGATCGTGTTTGCCGGCCGCACGGGAGAATGCGGTACGCGTCCGGGAAGGAGGAACATGTCACCTTCGCGAACCGGGATCTCGACAGCCTTTCCGTCTTCCTGTATCTTTACTGTTATATCGCCTTCGAGCTGGTAATATAGTTCCTCCGTCTCATTGAAGTGATAGTCTTTCCGCGCATTCGGACCCGCGACGATCATCACGATGTAGTCCCCCGCATCCGCATAGAGATTTTTGTTTCCCACCGGGGGCTTAAGCAGGTGGCGATTTTCGTCGATCCATTGCTTCAGGTTGAAAGGTCTTCGGATTGCCATATTGGTTTGTTAAATTAGCTGTTCGCCTAAATTAAAAAGGCAAATGAGCGATTGCCAGTAAAAACAATTTTTTATTAAGCTTTATTAATCTTTATTACTTTCGAATATTGCGAGATAAAACCTGGTTGCGAAAGATAAACGTTTGTTCATGAACCTGGAGCTCATTCATAGGCGGGCACTTGTATGCGGCAGCACGCAGGGGATCGGAAAGGCATCGGCGGTGGAAGTGGCGCTTCTTGGCGCGAATGTTACCTTGGTCGCCCGAAACGAGGAGATGCTGAAAGCAACCGTCCGTGAGCTCGACACGACCAAGGGACAGCGCCACGACTACGTGATTGCGGATTTTGACGACGTCGCAGAAGTCAATGACCGGATTCAATCGTACGCTGCAAAGAACGCTGTGCACATTCTCGTCAACAATACGGGCGGGCCGCCGGCGGGCAGTGCATTTGAGGCGAGGCCCGAGGATTTTCAAAGGGCGTTTCATGCGCACCTATTGTGTAACCATATGCTCGTCCAGGCACTCGTTCCTGGAATGAAAGCGGCAAAATTTGGAAGGATCATCAATATTATTTCAACTTCCGTTAAGATTCCGATCCGAGGTTTAGGTGTTTCGAATACGATTCGCGCTGCGGTCGCCAATTGGGCAAAAACACTCTCCCTGGAACTCGCGCCTTTCGGAATTACAGTGAATAATGTTTTGCCGGGTGCTACAATGACCAAAAGGTTGTCGGATATTATCGGAAACAAGGCCTCAGCAACTGGCAGGTCTTTTGATGAAGTAAAGGCCGCGATGATTGAAGAGATCCCGGCTGGCCGGATTGGAGATCCGCAGGAAGTAGCGGCTGCTGTCGCTTTTCTGGCAACGCCCGCCGCATCTTACATTAATGGAACCAGTATTCCGGTGGATGGTGGAAGAACCGGAAGCCTATAAGTACAGCATGTTATGAATAAACTGACAGTGATTTTCCTGCTGACAACTCTCGTCGTCAAAGGACAGATCCCGGTAGTCCTTAACGAGACATTCGACAAAAATATTTTCGGGTGGTATGAAAGCAATGAAGAAAACCACAAGGTGCTTGTCACAAACGGAAAATATTTTTTGCAAGCGCCCGAAGGCGGATGGATGACCTATGTATCGCCCTTTGTCGACCCGTCGAAAGATTTCTTTTTCCAGGCCACATTCCGGCAGCTCAACGGGCTTGACGACAACGGCATCGGTTTTATCTGGGGATACGACGCGAAGGATAATATGAACAATTTCACCTTCACCACCAACGGCTACTACCGCATCTGGTGCGCCGACCGGACAATCAATATTTCCGATGAATGGCATGAAACATCCCTGGTCAAGCCAATGGGTGAAGAGAATGTGCTGCGTGTCGAGCAGAAGCAACGGACGATGTACTATTACCTGAACGGGAAATTGCTCACCACTACCGTAGCCTTACCGTGGTACGGTAAAAATATGGGGTTTGTCGCCTACACAAAAATGGAGGTCGAGATCGATAATTTTATTTTTGGCCACGATATCCGGCTGAACATTCTCAGGAACACCGAGAAAGCGGGTGATAAGGAAAACCTTGGAAGCAATGTCAATAGCGAATACGACGAGGTTAGCCCCAAGATCTCGGCGGATGGAAAAACGCTGTTCTTTGGCCGTAAGCACAGCCCTCAAAACATGGGTGGAACGGAAGACCGGGAGGACATCTGGATGTCGCGTCTGAATGCAGATGGCAGCTGGTCTCGCAGCGTAAATCTCGGCCCTCCGGTGAATACAGCAAGCACCAACAACCTGCTCTCCGTAAGCACCGACGATAACACACTCCTCTTCCACACAACGAGCGGCTTCGGTGTTATGCATCGCGTAACGGCGGGATGGTCGCCGATGAAAGACCTGGGAATTTATTTTAAAAATGAATCCGAATATCTCGAGGGGTCACTCTCGCCCGATGGCAAGGCTATTCTGTTTGTTGCAAAACTGAAGTCTAATCTTTTTTACCGCGCCGAGGTCGATGAGCGGGATATTTATGTATGTGAAAAAAAGTCCAATGGCACCTGGAGCGCACCCATCCATACCGGAAGAGTGCTCAATACTGCAGGAGATGAATACTCGCCCGTGCTGTCGGCCGATGGCAAGACCCTGTATTTCGCGACCGACGGGCGACCCGGTTACGGGGATGTTGACATTTTCATGGCTAAGCGGATAGGCAATGGATGGAACCAGTGGTCGGAGCCCGTTAACCTGGGACTCGGGATCAACACCGTGGGGTTTGACGCGTACTACACGCTTCCCGCGTCCGGGGAATACGGTTACATGGTAAGCAACATCAAGAGCTTCGGACTGGCCGACATCATCCGGTTTAAATTGCCGAAGAATATGCGACCTGAGCCGGTGATGCTGGTGTCGGGAAAAGTCCTGAATGCTAAGACCCAAATGCCGCTGGAGGCCGTAATTCGTTTCGACGACCTGGGATCGGGACAGGAAGTGGGCGAGGCGCGGTCGACCCCCGGCACTGGCGAATACCGCATTGCACTTCCCGTTGGAAAGACTTACGGTTACCACGCGGCTGCGTCCGGGTACTTGTCGGTCAATGAAAACCTCGAGCTCATCGATCTGACAGAATACAACGAACTGCGAAAGGATCTGTATCTGGTGCCCATCGAGGTGGGAGAATCCATTCAGCTGAAGAACGTGTTTTTCGTTCAAAGTAAGCCGGAGCTGAAACCCGAATCCTATCCGGAGCTGGACAGGCTCGTTGATATCATGCGCGATAATCCCACGGTGGAGATACAGTTGGAGGGTCATACCGATAATCTTGGCCGTGCCGACGCGAATCTGCTGTTGTCGGAAAAGCGGGTTGAGGCGGTGAAGGAGTATCTCGTGAGCAAGGGCATACGGTCTTCAAGGATCACCGGAAAGGGTTATGGTGGCTCGCGGCCGGTAGCGCCCAGCGATACGGAGGTGAACCGGCAACTCAACAGGCGCGTGGAGTTCAAGATCACAAAAAAATAGCCGTTCGTGGTTAATACTTTTCAGTCGTGGTTCGGCTGTTTTCGGAGAGCATTAAGATGGAAAAAATCAGCAACTACATAGGCGGAAAGCTCCTTGCCCCGGAATGCGGGGCTTATCTCGATAATATCAATCCCGCGGAGGGCAAAGTTTACAGTCAAATTCCGGACTCCGATGCTCGTGACGTTGCCGGTGCGGTCGACGCCGCAAAAGGCGCGTTTGAATCCTGGTCCGGTATGGCAGTTGAAAAACGCTCCGCCATTCTGATGCGAATCGCCGACCTGGTCGACCGCGACCTGGCACAGCTGGCGCTGGCGGAGAGCATCGATAACGGCAAGCCATTGAAGCTTGCTACCGTGGTTGATATCCCACGGGCATCGTCGAATATGAGATTTTTTGCGACGGGTGCGATTCATTTTTCATCGGACGCGCATGTAACAGGGTCGGACGCTGTCAACTATACGCTTAGACACCCCGTTGGCGTGGCCGGCTGCATTTCCCCCTGGAACCTTCCGTTGTATCTGTTTACGTGGAAAATCGCGCCGGCGTTGGCGGCTGGATGCACGGTGGTCGCCAAACCGAGTGAGCTCACCCCCATGACCGCTTATCTTTTCAGCAAGCTTTGTATGGAAGCGGGCCTGCCTCCTGGAGTACTGAATATTATACACGGCCTCGGTGGCAAGGCGGGTCAGGCGATCGTTGAACATCCGGAAGTCAATGCTATATCCTTTACCGGCGGAACAGTGACTGGAAAAAAAATCGCGGCTATAGCAGCGCCGATGTTCAAGAAACTATCGCTGGAGCTCGGCGGAAAGAATCCCAATATCATTTTCGCGGACTGCGACTTCGGGCAAGCGCTTGACATTTCGATTCAGTCATCGTTTTCGAATCAGGGTGAGATTTGCCTGTGTGGATCGCGGATTTTTGTCCAGCGTTCCTTGTATGACCGGTTCGTTACGGCGTTTGTGGAGCGTGTTAAAAAACTTACAGTAGGCGACCCGTTGGATGAAGGCACGAAAGTCGGGGCCCTGGTCAGCGAAGCCCATATGCAGAAAGTGCTCGGCTACATCGACCTGGCCAAAAAGGAGGGCGGAAAGATCGTCATTGGCGGAGAACAGGTCAGGTTAGCAGGTCGCTGCGCTGGTGGCTACTTTGTTGCGCCGACCGTCATCACCGGCCTTGAATGCCACTGTCGTACGAATCAGGAAGAAATTTTCGGTCCTGTGGTCACCATCATGCCCTTTGACTCCGATGAGGATGCGATCGACTACGCAAACAGTACCGGATATGGCCTGTCAGCTACGATCTGGACGGAGAATCTCAAACGTGCCCATAAGATCTCAGCTGCGGTAAAGTCGGGGATCATTTGGGTAAATTGCTGGCTTTTCCGCGACCTGCGTACGCCGTTTGGCGGAATGAAGCAGTCCGGTGTCGGACGCGAAGGCGGTTGGGAGGCCCTGCGATTTTTTACCGATGCAAAAAATGTCTGT
>DASPNN010000167.1:0-2628 GCA_035626495.1 Chryseosolibacter sp. | reverse complement strand
CGCGCCAACCCTTGATGCCTTGCTCATCTTGTTTCACGTATCCCAGTCACGACCAAAACTGTCCGATAAAGAACAGATACTCATAGCCAATAGCTTAAATAATGCTTATTTAAGCTATTGGTGCAATGGCACATTGTTGGTAATGGTTGTTGCCGTATAATTCTTCCCGTTATGATCCGAAACTACATTACCGCTGCCCTGCGTCATCTCCTCAAAAGGAAAACGTATACGCTCTTGAATGCCTTCGGACTTTCAATCGGGTTGGCCTGTGCAACGCTGATTGCCTTGTGGGTAAAGGATGAACTGAGCTTCGACACCTTTCATGAGAAAGCCAGCCGGACCTACCGTGTTGCCGCGACGTTTGTCGACGAGTCTGGCCGGTTCGATCAGGCGGTAACATGTATTCCTTTGGCGCCTGCACTCGAGACTGACCTTCCGGAAATCGAGCACGCTGTCCGAATCGATCGCAGCGATGCTGTGGTGCAGCTTGGTGACCGGAAGTTTGTCGAGGACAACGTTCTTGGAGTTGACCCGTCGTTTTTCAAGATCTTCAGCTTTCAGCTATTGAAAGGCAATATCGAAACGGCCCTCAATGAGCCCTACAATATTGTCATTAGCGAAAGCATGTCAAAAAAATACTTTGGGGAGCTCGATCCGATAGGCCACACGTTGAGAATTTTCCTGTACGACCCGAATCAACAAGGGGCTGAATACAAGGTGACGGGTGTCGTGCAGGATTGTCCGTTAAACTCGCACTTCCGGTACGATTTTCTATTTTCCTTCAAAACCATCGAGGCCTACGACCCGGATTCATTTGGCTATGATGGCTGGTTTAACAACGGTTACTACACTTACATTCTCGTAAAACCGGACGCCCGGATAGATGGCCTCTCAGTCAAGCTGGCAAAGTTTCTGGAAAAGTACATCGGCAATGACATGAAGAAGCACAATATCAACTGGACGTACTTTCTTCAGCCACTCACCGATATCCATCTTAAATCAAATCTTCGGTACGAGCTCGGTCCGACAACCAGCATTGGTTATGTCGTCGTATTCGCGTCGGTTGGATTGGTGGTTTTCTTACTCGCCTGTATCAACTATATAAACTTGTCGACGGCATATTCATCCGACCGTTTCAAAGAAGTGGGTGTGCGCAAGGTGATCGGTGCCAGGAGGAACCAACTGATCGGTCAATATCTGATGGAATCGTGGATACTGGCAATGGTTTCACTGCTTGTCGCCTTTGTGTGGATTGAGTTGGCGCGCCCTTTGTTTGAAAGCCTGACTGGAAAACCGGTTATGGCACTGTACGCTCCGGAAACGATTATTCCACTGATCATTATCGGTTCTGTGGCAGGGATCGTCTCGGGTCTTTATCCATCGTTGATTCTTTCCTCGTTCCCAACGGTGAATGTTTTAAAGGCGAATCTGAAATCCGGATCGATGGGCGTCTTGTTACGTAAGAGTCTGGTTGTTGTTCAGTTTTCTGTCACAGTGATTTTGGTGACTGGCATAGTCGTTATCCAGCGCCAGCTTTCATTCATCCGCACGAAGGACCTGGGGTTTAATAAAGAGAATCTTCTCGTTTTGAACGTTAACGGGAGCAGCGAGGTGAGAACCGGTTACCAGGGATTCTATAACGAACTGTTGTCGGGCAAATTTGTAGAGTCCGTTGCAAGGTCGAGCTCATTCATTGCCGGCGGCCTTGGGAACAGCGGTGCCACTTTTGAAGATGCTTCAGGCAAGAAGGTTAATGGCACGTTTTACAATTTTTCAATTGACGCCGACTACATCGGCACATATAAGATGAAACTTCTCGCGGGCCGCACTTTTGTTCCGGGAAGCCTGGCGGATTCCACCAGCCTCATCGTTAACGAGGCAACGGTTCGCGCGTACGGATATGAAAGCCCCGCGGATGTTATAGGAAAAGACGTGCTGTTCAGGGGAAAGACTTTTCATCTTGTGGGCGTTGTTCGCGACTTTAATTACAATACGCTTCATACACAGGTAGAGCCAACATGCATGTACATGGCCAGGAATGGATTTTCACGGATTGCTGTCCGCCTCAACGGTGACGTCAACGAAGGAGTCGGTTACGTAACGGGAGTGTGGAAGAAGCATTTCCCGAACAGCGTGCTGGACCATTCCTTCGCCGACGACAGACTTGACGTCAATTACCGCTCAGAACAACGCTTCTCGAAGATTTTTATCATTTTTTCCGCGATCGCCGTCACTGTTGCATGTCTCGGACTTTTTTCGCTCGTCTCATTTTCTGTGGAGACACGTACCAAGGAGATCGGCATTCGCAAGGTCCTTGGAGCAACCGTGGGTAGCATTCTTGGGATGCTGTCCAGGGAATTTGTTGTTCTCGTTCTGATATCGGTCGTGGTCGCAATTCCTGTCGCATATTATTTAATGAATGATTGGTTATCAAATTTTGCCTACCGCATTGATTTTGGGCCGTCCGCGTTTCTCGCCGCCGGAATCCTCGTGCTCGCCATCGCCGCAATTACGGTGGCAATACGTTCCATGACCGCAGCGACAGCCAACCCGGTCAAGGCATTGAGAAACGAATAGGCCACGCGACAGAATGTTATTCAGTATGTGAATACCCAAAATTTTCTGCCA
>DASPNN010000166.1:0-3617 GCA_035626495.1 Chryseosolibacter sp. | reverse complement strand
CTTCCCTGCGTAATCTAAATTCATAGTATATGGAAAAGCACAAGCATATGGACAAGCATAGGCCCGAACTCGAATTTGTGACCGCGTCGGAAGACATTCTCAGGGTCCTGATTCACAGCAAGGAATATGGAAACGTGGTGGGAATCAGCAGCCCTTTCCTTGGGGCGGGAATTTTCATCACCGTAGTCGAAAAAATTATACTGGATTACGAGGTTGTTGTGCAACTCAAACCCGTTGATGTCAACGGCGCACACCTCGAAAAAAACATTCTGCGCCTTTCGGAGATCACTTGCGCGTGCGCTTTCCGGTCGCGCTTTGAAAAACTCTATCACAAGCACGAACCCCATGATGCGGTTGAAGTAGCCGCTTACAGCTATTGATTTTTGCCACACTCCTTTACGTGCAAGGAATTTCGCCTTGCCGTAAAGGAGTTTTTCTTTTTCTTAGAAATACTCGATTTTCAAATACTTGATTTCGATGGTCAGGGTCATCACCGAGTTGCGACCCCTGCGCTGAAACTCGCACATAGCAATACCGTTATCCACTTTCAACACCTTCCACGAATAACGGGGGATCTCCAGCACCGACAAGTTATTGTCTGCATAAAACTCATCCCTGATATAGACGACGTGACCGGGTTGCGCAATTTTGTTCATGGGACGTTTGCTAGCTTCCTTGGCGACGACTTCGGTCTGGACCAGTTCAGAACGATTCAACTCGTAAGTATTTGAGCTCAATCGTCAACGATAGGATCGAGTTCCTGCCTCGCCTTTGAAACTGACAAGCCGCGATCGAATTCTCAAGCTTTACGACTTTCCACAGATAACGCGGCACTTCCATCACGGAAAGATTATTGTCGGTGTAAAATTCGTCTTTGATGTAGACGATATTTCCTGGTTGTAATTGATTCATCGCCGCAAGTTCATCGGAGTTGTCTGATTTTTTTAGAGCTAAAGGATCAAGAACCATTTAAGACGATAATGCGCAATATCTTCGGTTAAACTTTTCCGAAACGTCGCGGGAGTTTCAGACTGCTATCTCAATCAAAAAAAATACAGCCGATTCCATTGTGTCATAACCGTTGCTTTCAGTGAAATGAAGTATGACGTGGCAAGTGTCCGCACGAATAAAAAAACAAACCCCGCCATGGGTTAAATAGCGGGGTCATACCATTTAGCTATGTAAAGCCCGAAATCCGTGCTTCCGGACTGATGGCTGAATGTAGTTATTTTATGATGAAAGTAAAAGTGGATCGTGAAACTCGGTTCGGCTGGTGAACAGGCCGGCTGCCGTAAATCAACCAATATTTTTTGACTGGGGGAAATTACATCGACGATCAACGTGACGGTGACGACAGAATGAAAGCCGAGACCTTTCATTACGGATATTTAGTCAAACCTTGGAGGAGTGATTACTCCAGCACCGGGTCCGAGTTGTCGATCGGTCGCTCTCTCAAATTGGATTGCATGATGATTCTTGCGCAGGTGTTCCACCGCAAAACAGCGTCGTCATTCCCGGGCGGATGAATGGCGTCGGCTTTTTCATAACAGTCCATTGCCTCCAGGTACCATTCGCAGGCGTCGAAGTCCGCGCCGGGCGTTCCCGAGGCCAACGCGGCGGCAGCCTGCCGTTCATGCACGATACCGGTGTAGTATATCCGGGAATACTCGTCTTTCAGCTTGCTTGCAATCTCGAGGGCCTGCTTGGCTGCCTTGGAGGCCGCCCTCCCAAACTGATCGGTCAACGCAAGCAACAAGAATACGGCAGCCTTCTGATTTTCAGAGTCGACGGCAAGGATATCCAGGCAAATGCTTTCGGCCAGGCGTGGCTGGTTCAGCAACCGGTATGTTTCGGCTTTTCCGAGCGCGGCTTCAACACCTGCCTTCGACAAGGGCTTCAATTTGAATTGCAGGCTTTGGTCGGTGGTTCGTATTTCCTGTAGGTTCATGGCGTATGGGATAAAGGTTATTTTTCTTTTTTATTGCGGAAAGCTCCAAACAGCCGCATCAACGGATCATAATACCTGTCGGCGACCCGCTCTTTCAACGGAATGATCGCGTTATCTGTGATGGTGATGTGTTCGGGACAAACCGTTGTGCAGCACTTGGTGATGTTGCAGAATCCGATGCCGTCCTGGTGCTTCAGATCATGGGTCCGGTCTTCGACGTCCAGGGGGTGCATTTCAAGGGCCGCAGTGTAAACCATGTGGCGCGGTCCGGAGAATTGTTCGTGCATTCCGTGCTCGCGCAACACGTGACAAACATCCTGGCAAAGAAAGCATTCAATGCATTTACGGAATTCCTGAACGCGGTCAACGTCGATTTGGGCGATGCGCCATGTACCGTCGGCCGCATCCGCGGGCCGCGGCTTGAATTTCTTGATCCTCTTTTTTAAACGGTAGTTGACCGACACATCCGTTACCAGGTCTTTAATCACGGGGAATGCTTTCATGGGCTGCAGGGTAATGGGCTTGTCCAGCGGAATGTCGCTCATTCGCGTCATACACATCAGTTTGGGTTTCCCATTGATCTCCGCACTGCATGAACCGCACTTTCCGGCCTTGCAATTCCAGCGTATAGCCAGGTCGTGGGCCTGATCGGCCTGGATCTGGTGAACGGCATCGAGGACGACCATTCCTTCCGATACCTCCGTCACGTATTCCCGGAATTCGCCTCCGGAGGAATTAGTACGCCAAATATTGAATCGCGCTGCCGGCATATCGTGTTCGGTTTATTTTCAAATCGACATAAAAAACACTTAACTCACTTCATCTCATCGATCACCTGCTGAAGATCATCCCGGACCTTGAGCTTCGGCACCTTGGTCAATTCCATCTTCCCGTTGTCGCCCTTGACGATCCGGATGTTTATTTTCCCGAACTCGTCTGACTTATCGGGGAAATCTTCCCTGAAGTGGCCGCCGCGACTTTCTTTCCGTTCTGACGCCGCGCGCGCGATGGCTTCCGCGATCGTAAGCATGTGGTTAAGCTCCATGGCTGTGTGCCATCCTGGATTATATCCGCGGTTGCCGGAACATCCAACATTTTCGGCACGCTGCTGAAGTCCACTTATATTCTCTATCGCCTCGCCAAGTTCGCTGCCATTGCGAACTATGCCAACGAGATTTTGCATCATGTCCTGCAGTTGAGCCTGGAGGTGGAATGGATTTCCATCACCGAGAGAATCGCGGTCGAAAGGGCTAAGGCACCGGCTCATCGTTTCATCCAGCATTTTTTCATCGACACGGCCGAGCGAATTCTCTTTTGCATAAAGAGCCGCATACTCACCGGCACGCTTGCCGAAGACCAGCAGGTCGGAGAGGGAGTTGCCACCTAGGCGGTTTGCGCCGTGTAACCCCGCCGCACACTCTCCCGCGGCGAACAAACCGGAGACGGTTGTCATTTGCGAGTCTGCGTCGACCTTGATCCCGCCCATGATATAGTGTGTTGTCGGCCCGACCTCCATGGGCTCCTTGGTGATGTCAACACCGGCGAGCTCCTTGAACTGGTGATACATGCTGGGAAGCTTCTTTCGGATATGGTCGGCCGCATTCGGAATTTTTTCCTTGATCCAGGCGATATCGAGGAACACACCGCCATGCGGGGAGCCCCTGCCTTC
>DASPNN010000165.1:0-5551 GCA_035626495.1 Chryseosolibacter sp. | reverse complement strand
AGTGAACGCGCGCGCGTGTAAGGGGTTGAATTGCGACCTTGCATCAAACGCGCCTTGTTGATCAGCGCAATCTGTGTGCCGCCAAGGTATTCATCCGTATAATTAAACACTGTGCTGACCTGAATTCCGGCCATCGATTCTTTCGCAAGGTTGTAAAACCCCGCAACGTGAACGCCGATGGAGACGCCACCGGTGCTGTTTCCGATGCCGGCGACCTGCAGACCCGTAAAGTCGCTGCCCGCGTGGTTAAGTCCCCCCGTAACCTGTGCACCCGTTGCCTGATTGAGAACATAATTCAGAAACCCTGAGATCTGAATACCTGTATTGTTGACCTGGTAGCCATCATGAATCAAGCGGCGTTCCTCAGATAGGGTGAGATTGACAAATGCATTGGTGCCGATTATGTTCGCAAACCCCGCGAGCTGAATTCCCGACGAGCTCTGAAAATGTGAATTGGTAATGAGTCCAGCCTCAAACGTTTTAACGCTCGCCGACTGCCCGCCGAACAGGTTTAATGAAAATCTATTGACGTAGGAACCACTGTTGATGCCGTTGGTGCTGATACCTGGAAACAACGAAACTTGGAATGTTCTCGAATACAGACGGATATTCCTTTTCTTCTTTTCTTCCGGATCTTTCTCTTCCCGATCCTGACCAAAAGCGAAAAACGGAAAAAAACTTAGCCAAAGAATGGCAATTTTCAGGTTAGGTATTGAAAGCATCTGGTTGCAATGCTGAAACAACGGACCGGCTGCTTGATTATTGCCGGCGCGGTGTTTTTTGATCGGACAGCAGATGCTGGACGACACCTGCGAGAACGCGGGGGCGGTCGCGAAAAGAAAATTCCGTATAACCCGCGTGGATGCGGGTGATCTTAACTACAGCGTATTAAAAACATATTCTTCGCCAGGCTTTGTCCCGAACGCCTTCACCTTATCCCGGAACCGGAGCTTGCAGGGTTTTCCCTCCTTCGAGCGGATTGTCAACTTTTTCAGCTCGCCGGATTCCCAGGCAATGTCGAGCTCGAAGCCACCGCGCGCGCATGCACCCTGGATTGCTCCGGTCTTCCATGCCGACGGTAAAGCAGGAAGAATGTTGATCTCTCCGTCATGACTTTGAACAAGCATCTCCGTGATGCCTGCCGTGGCGCCGAAGTTGCCATCGATCTGAAAGGGCGGATGGTTGTCAAAAAGATTCGGCAGCGTAGATTTTCTCAGCAATGCCAAGAGGTTATCATAGGATTGTTCGCCATCCTGAAGCCTGGCAAAAAAATTAATGATCCAGGCCCGACTCCAGCCTGTGTGGCCGCCGCCATGTTCGAGGCGGTGATCGATTGTTTTGCGTGCGGCCTCGAGCAGCTCTTTGTTGTTTGCAGAAATCTCATTTCCAGGGAAGAGCCCGTACAAGTGCGATATATGGCGGTGACCGGGCTCGGGTTCCTCGAACTCTTCTGTCCATTCCCTGATCCTTCCGTCTTTCGTCAGCTCGACCGGCGCAAGTTTGGCAAGCGCAGTTTCGAGTCGTCCGGCGAGCGCAGCATCTACCTTAAGAACGCGTGAGGCTGCAATCGTATTTTGGAACAGTTCGCGAATGATCATATGGTCCATCGTGGGGCCCATGACCATAGTGGCTATCTCGCCAGTTTTTGTTCTAAAAGTATTTTCCGGAGAAATCGAGGGCCCGGATACCAGGTTCCCCGTCTTAGGATCTCTTACGAGCCATTGAAGACAAAACTCAGCGGCATCTCTCATGATGGGATATCCGAGATCTGCGAGAAATTTCTTATCCTCATTGAAAAGATAGTGCTGCCACGGATGTTGCGCGCACCACGCCAACCCCATGGGCCACATTGCCCATTGGGTTTTTCCATAGGGTTCGGTAAAATGCCATACGTTTGTAGTGAAGTGTGCCACAGCACCGCCCACGCCGTACATGTCGCGCGCGGTTTTTCGGCCATCGGGTCGCAGGGCATTAATGAATTCAATGAATGGCCTGTGCAACTCCCTGAGGTTGGTCACCTCGGCAGGCCAGTAATTCATTTGGATGTTGATGTTAATATGATAGTCTGCGTCCCAGGGCGTGTCCAGGCCATCGGCCCAGATACCCTGCAGGTTCGCCGGCAAATCGCCTGGACGCGAACTACTGATCAAAAGGTAACGCCCGTACTGGTAATAGAGCTGAATGAGATGCGGATCCTCATTTCCTTTTTGCATCGCGGCGAGACGCAGATCTGTGGGGAAATAGACAGCGTCCGTGCTTCCTAGGTCAAGTTTGAGACGATGGAAATACCGTTGATAGTCTTCAATATGCTTTGTTTTTAGCTGCTGGTAGTCCTTACGTTGCGCCGCATCGATGGCGTTTTTCGTCTCTTGCAACGGATCTTTGTCCCAATAATCCGTCGCTGCTGAAATGAGCACCGTCACCGCATCAGCGTCTTTCACGCGCAGCGCGCCGTTCTCTTCAGTGGCCGCGCCTTTCTCCGGAATGATCTTTACGACCGCATTCAGTTTCACACCGTTTCCACCGTCGACATGCTCGAACATCGTGATCTCGTTTCCCGATACTTTGATGGAAGCCCTATTGCCGGGCCGGGTTAACTCGAACAACGCGGATACCGAACCCGGCTTGTCGGCAGTGATCCGCAGCACGAGCACCTGATCGGGTGCTGAGCTGAAGATCTCACGCACATAATTCACACCATCCAGGTGGTACGTTATCTTTGCAAGCGCCGTGTTCAGGTCCAGTTCCCTTTTGTAATTCGAAGCTCCGGCACTGGCATCGTGGAAACTCACCTTCAGGTCCCCAAGTGTCTGATACCTGCCGTGATCCTTTTTGTCACCCATCAATTTTGCCTGTGCAAGCTGCTGCGCTTCGTAATACTTGCCCGCGAACAGCAACTTCCGGACCTGGTTCAAGGCCTGCTTTGCTCCCGGGTTCACAAAATCATTATCACGGCCGGTCCAAACCGTCTCCTCATTGAGTTGAAACCTCTCATTGTGGATACCGCCAAAAATCATCGCGCCGAGCCTGCCGTTTCCGACTGGTAAAGCCTCGTTCCAGTTTGCGGCAGGTTGAGTGTACCAAAGTTTCAATTCGTTCTGCGGCGTTTGACCGGTGGTCACCGTAATGGTGAAACTCAACAGGATCAAGACGATGGGTACAGGAGGTCGAAAGGGCATGGCGGTGTGAAAAGTGTTTGTTATACATTTATTATCTGACAAACTAGGAATTATTTCGGTGATCCGAAAATGCAGGTAACCTCGGGCTTTTTGCAGGGCGCAATTGGCGGGACTTTCTAGGATCGGACGCCGTCACCGGCCAGCAGGGTGAATTCCACGATGACCTTGCCGGCGTTGAAATTCGAATATATCAGTTTGACCAGATTACGGTTATCCATCTCCAGAGCGACATCAAATGCTTGCTGGAACCTGTCTGTCCCATAACCGAGGGCTTCCAGGACGTTGATCATATCGGTATCCGGGCGCCTTGCCTGTAACACCTTTACTATTTCCTTCTCAAATTTCATTTCGTAACTGTAAGGTAAAGCGATTATTTTCAAATCGAAAACAGTGGCGTGGGCGACTGTTGCGATAAGAGGTTTTCCGAAGCAAGGCCCTCACAGCAATCCCGGGCCGCCGGTGATAATGCGCAAAAACAGGCTTAATAGACAAATACTATATCACGATAAAGACAATCGATTTGATCAATAAGGTATTTCAGACGAATATTGGACTTTAGTCCCTAACACCATCAACCAAAAACAATGGAAAATAGCACGCCTACCAAGCAAAAATCATTGAACGTCAACGACAGTGAAGTAAAGTGTCCGTTTCATGGCGGAGCATTGAAACAAGCCGCCGGGGGCGGAACGAGAAACCGCGACTGGTGGCCGAACCAATTGAAGCTCAACATTCTAAGGCAGCACTCTGAGTTGTCCAATCCAATGGGTGACGATTTTAACTATGCGAAAGAATTCCAGTCGTTGGATCTCAAGGCAGTGAAAAAGGACATCTTCGAGCTGATGACCACATCGCAGGATTGGTGGCCGGCCGATTATGGTCACTATGGACCATTTTTCATCAGGATGGCGTGGCACAGCGCGGGTACGTACCGGGTTGCGGACGGTCGCGGCGGCGCAGGCGCGGGCATGCAGCGATTTGCTCCCCTCAACAGCTGGCCCGACAATGCAAACCTCGACAAAGCGCGTCTGCTTCTTTGGCCCGTCAAGCAGAAGTATGGCCGGAAAATATCCTGGGCGGACCTTATGATCCTCGCGGGAAATTGCGCGCTGGAATCGATGGGATTCAAGACTTTCGGCTTTGCCGGAGGCCGCGAAGATGTTTGGGAACCGCAGGAAGAAGTCTATTGGGGTTCTGAAACCAAATGGCTGGACGACAAACGCTATTCCGATAACAGGGAACTGGAAAATCCCCTCGGCGCTGTTCAAATGGGTCTGATCTATGTCAACCCGGAAGGCCCGAACGGAAAACCAGACCCGGTTGCAGCTGCGCGCGACATCCGTGAAACATTTGGCCGCATGGCGATGAATGACGAAGAAACGGTCGCGCTGATCGCCGGAGGTCACAGCTTTGGAAAAACGCACGGCGCCGCCGATCCGGCGAAATACGTAGCAGCTGAGCCTGCAGCAGCTTCCATTGAAGAGCAAAGTCTCGGATGGAAAAATACTTTCGGCAACGGCCATGGCGCACACACGATCACCAGCGGTCTCGAAGGCGCATGGACGACGACGCCAACACGGTGGAGCAATAACTTTTTTGAAAACCTGTTTGGCTTCGATTGGGAACTTACCAAAAGCCCCGCGGGCGCACATCAGTGGAAACCGAAAAATGGCGGGGGCAACGGCACTGTGCCGGACGCTCACGATCCGTCAAGACGCCACGCGCCCACCATGCTGACAACAGACCTGGCCCTGCGTTTTGACCCGATCTATGAAAAGATCGCGAGGCGTTTCCATCAGGATCCCGGTGCATTTGCAGATGCTTTTGCGCGCGCATGGTACAAGCTCACCCACCGCGACATGGGACCGCGCGCACGTTATCTTGGTCCTGAGGTTCCCGGCGAGGAGCTGATCTGGCAGGATCCTATTCCCGCCGTGACGCACCCGCTGATCAATGACAGCGATATCGCGATCCTGAAAAATAAGGTCCTCGCTACCTCCCTCACGATATCCGACCTCGTGACGACAGCCTGGGCGTCTGCATCGACTTTTCGCGGATCGGACAAACGCGGTGGTGCCAATGGCGCAAGAATACGTCTGGAGCCGCAAAGGAATTGGGAGGTAAACAACCCCGATCGACTTGCCAGAGCTATCAAAGTTCTCGAAGGAATACAAAAGGAATTTAATGACGCGCAATCGGGAGGCAAAAAAGTCTCTTTGGCTGACCTGATTGTGCTCGCAGGATGTGCCGGTGTTGAAAAGGCAGCAAAAAATGCGGGCCATGACATCAACGTACCTTTCAAACCGGGTCGTGCCGATGCAACCCAACAGCAAACGGATGTCGAATCCTTTGAGGTCATGGAGCCAGCCGCG
>DASPNN010000164.1:0-2315 GCA_035626495.1 Chryseosolibacter sp. | reverse complement strand
CAATGTTGCCCGGTTATGTGGATATTATATATAAATCATTATTCCACTCCCTCCGGGTCAAATGCCGTTGTTCCGAGGAAAAATTTACGCGCTTTCCTGCTGTTTCATCCCGATGCGGGATAATCACTAACGATAAAGCTGCTCGGAAGTACGTTCGAAGTTCGGATTCGATCCTGATGCCGATGGATGTGAAAGCAAGCTATGTTGCTCCATAACAACACTAAAAATATACAATCGGTTTCGTCAACAGCCTGGTAAAGCATAATTCTTACCGTCTGCCGTACAAGTAGCCTGTCATTTCCAACTTTCCCGAAAGCGGTTTTTGAAACCTCCGGCCGCGGCGAAAATTATTTCCGTGATTGTAAATCAGGCGGTGAATCGATGATGGTTGCAAGTTTAGCGAACGGGTGGGCGGCATCCTGACGAAAAGCTATAGGATCGTTTATCGGCGATTCCGGTTCGCTTTCCTTTTCGTCACGGAAAAGCGTTTAAGCTTTACCGGACTAATTCCGACTCATTAATCTACGATGAATTTTCTTTAAAGTGTGGCCATCGTATTTGCAAGTAATGACCGGGATTGCGCCAAAGCTGGGAAGCTGCCTCTCTATTCCAAAACCAAAGGGCGGATCTGGCCCAAAAGAACTTTCTGCTTGTCCTGGTGGGATCTCAGATAGCCTTCATAAATTAACCTGTCACTCAGGGAATAACAAATATTGACAAACGCTGTTTCAGTAAACTTACCAAGGTCGATCTTTCTGGCATTTCCTTTCTCGTGGAAAAGCCTTCGATCAAAATGTTCATTTAGAAATGGAACCATAAACCGGTTAGCACCGGCTACATAAGCTTCCGACATGCCTGCCACAACGCCATTGGCCTGGTAGTATTTTCCGATATTAAGAAAGAGTGTGTCGCCTTCAAATAATGTCACCTGTCCTGAACTCACAATAGAATTATAGGTGCTGTTGCTGGGACTATAGCCCGCAAACCATTCAACGGCATTGAGCAAGGCAGCAAGACTATCCTGCCGGATATCTTTCGCATTCACATAGGCGATCAAGGCGGTAAGATTGGACTCCGTTCTGCTTCGCCTTTTAAGATAGGCGGAGAAATTGACCGAATCATCGCGAATATCCGCATATAATCTTTTGAAAAGTTCCGATTTCAACTTTCGTTCTTTGGAAATTTCTTTCCGGTTATCAATCCACAATGCAAGCAAAATGCTTAACACGATCAATACGGCTTCAATTGAAAATTTTAAAAGCGTCTTTTTCATGAGGTGTGAGGTTCCACGAGGAATTATCTAAAAGAAAAGAGATTAAAGCAAATCGCTGTCACAATCAATTGGATTGTCAAGAGCAGATGTTCGACAATCAAACTCCGCAATTTTTTCAGACGCATCTGCCCAGCCATTTATTGTCTCCATTAGCGCAGCCCTTGGCTAGAATAGAATACATTTCCCCAGAAGCTCCAATGAATTTACACAAAAGCTAGCAAACCCTATGTTTTGAATTTCCTCAACCACCCGGTGATAGGGTCTGCCAGGTGTTCAACTGTGTCCCTTGTTGATTTCCTTCAGCTGTCTGTGTTTGGACTGGAAAAATATACACAATACGCATCCTACATAAATTAAAATCCTTAATCACCTGCCTTTTTTCTACTCTGATATTAAAACTCCTTTAAGTGAACGACTGAATTCTGATAACCGGGTACCCATGCTATTATGTTTTAAGATCTCCGATGACGACCCGGTAGTGAAGTCACCAAAAGCCGGTCGTCGGATATCTCTTAAAGTTGGTTCATTAAGGCTGCTTAAAGATACTTTTAAATGCAGTCACATTGTGAAAATAATACCCCATGATTTACCAGCTAAATCCGGCTCAAAAGAATCCTTTCACGGGCATTAAATTCGATTTACAATAAGTTAAACGGGAGCTCCCCGCGCATTCGAAATGATAAAGCTGAAAGGAAAAATCATCCTCGTTGACGATGACAATTACGAAAGAGAACTTTTGGAATCAGCCTTGAAAAAAAGAGGGTGGGATGCCAGAGTAGAATATTTTGACAATGCAGAGGACGCGCTTGATCATCTAAAGCGAAACGACGAAGAAATCTTCCTGATAATTTCAGACATGAACATGCCCAAAATGAATGGGATGGATTTCAAGATGGCAATAGACAATGACTTAAAATTAAGAGAAAAATCGATTCCTTTTATCTTCGCAACCTCCACTTCGGTGAGATCGGAAATCACTCAAGCGTTTGATTATCGCGTGCAGGGATATTTCCAAAAGCCAACCAGGACAGAAGAACAAGCA
>DASPNN010000163.1:0-3984 GCA_035626495.1 Chryseosolibacter sp. | reverse complement strand
AACGTACCCGGCGGCGGTCCCACGATTCATGCGCTGACCAACCGGCTCATCAACGCCATCCGCGCGCTTGGCGACACCCACTTGATCATGGTCGAGGGCAATGGTTGGGGAAACAACTACGACTACCTGGAGCCCTATACGTTCAATAATTCCTCCAACCTTGTTTACAACGCGCACCGCTACTGGATCCCGGAATCCGATGATTGGGTCAGGGACCCAAACCCGAACCAGATCAACCGGATGATCAACCTGATCGAGTTTCGGACCCGTCATAACGTTCCGGTGTGGATCGGGGAAACCGGCGAGAACAGCGATGAATGGCTTCGACAAAACGTTGACAAGCTCAATGCCTATGGTATCGGATGGGCGCACTGGACTTACAAACGTACCAGTTCAGGACCCAACGCAGCGTTGCGAAGGATCAACGGCCCACCCTACCTGACCGAGGGCGTGTCGGCGATGAGCGCCGTGTTGAACAACATCAAATTCGTGAATACCACGGTTAACACCGGTCCGCTTGCTGCCGTGGACCCTCGCCGCACGAGCGGTTGTGCCGGATCTTACTCCGCCGTTCCCGCCACCATCCAGGCCGAAAGCTATTGTCAGATGAGCGGCGTTCAGCTTGAAACGACCACCGACACGGGTGGCGGACAGAACGTAGGTTGGATCGACACCGGCGACTGGCTGGGTTATCGCATCACTGTTCCGTCGGCGGGTAGCTATACCGTGTCTTACCGCGTCGCCAGTGGTGGTTCGGGCGGAAGCATCCGGCTTGAAAAATTGGGTGGTTCGCTTGTGTACGGAACCATTACAGTTCCGTCCACGGGAGGCTGGCAAAACTGGCAAACCATTTCACACACGGTTACTTTGTCGGCAGGCAATCAGGAGATCGGTTTGGCTGCCGCTACAGGAGGGTTCAATATCAACTGGTTCAATATCACACGGAATATTCCGATCGGCCAAACCATCTGGTTGCGCGGCAATAACAACCTGTACGCCAGTGGCGAAAATGGAACGACCGCCATGCGGTGTAACCGGACCGCGATCGGTGGGTGGGAGCAATTTACGGTCGTCGACGCGGGTGGCGGAAAGGTCGCGTTGCGCAGCATGAATAAATATGTTTCCTCTGAAAACGGTGTGGCCGCGATCACATGCAACAGGACCACCATCGGGGAGTGGGAAAAGTTCGACTGGATTGTCAACGCCGACGGAAAGATCTCACTGCGTGGCAATAATGGAAAGTATATTTCTTCGGAAAATGGCGCGGCAGCCATGACCTGTACCCGAGCTTCCATTGGCGGGTGGGAGGCATTTTCGTACGGGGCTGGCACATCCGGCAGAATGACCAGTTCCCCGGAAGAACGCGAGCTCGACGATACTCCCTCCGGGATCGAACATTACCCAAATCCGGTTACCGACCGGCTGACATACAAAGTGCCGGCGAAGCTCAAACCACATTTGCTGACGGTGCTCGACAGCCGCGGGGTCCAGACATTCGAACAATTCTATAACTCTACGAGCGGGGAAAATACCATCGATGTCTCCGGATGGAAGAGCGGGCTGTACATCTTCCGCCTGGAGAACGGCAAAATCCGACGTAAGTTCAAGGTGTTCAAACGGTAGCCTAAAAAAGTCCCAAACCGGGTCGGGCAGGGCCCTCGTTTTACGGGCGCTCTGCCTTTGTTTTTAATTCGCGTTGCATCCGGTGATTGTCTTCTGTAACTTCATTGGGCGATGGTTATCTATTCAACGATATTCTTAGCGATTTTCCAGGCATTTGTTCAGGTCCGCCCACCTGCATTTGACGCTCAAGTCGTCGACGGCCGGATTTCCATCGGGTATGGCCTGGCGATCGGCGATGTCGACGGCGACAGAAAGCCCGACATCCTGCTCGCAGATCAGAAGCAGTTTGTCTGGTACCGGAACGGTGACTGGAAACGTTTTGTCATGGT
Organism: Chryseosolibacter sp.; assembly: GCA_035626495.1. Lineage (GTDB taxonomy): Bacteria > Bacteroidota > Bacteroidia > Cytophagales > Cyclobacteriaceae > Chryseosolibacter. The sequence continues at coordinate 2,032 of DASPNN010000163.1, read as the reverse complement.
CGAGAACCTCACCGAATATGATAATGTTTGCCTCGCCGCGCGGGACATCGATGGAGATGGAAAGGTTGAGGTTGCAGTCGGGGGTCAATGGAATCCGTCGGAAACATCGGATACTACAAAGTCGGGCGCTGTCTACTATCTCCGGCGACCTAAAGATCCGACCGGGTTGTGGACTCCCGTGAAGCTGCATCATGAGCCCACCGTTCACCGGATGCGGTGGATTCAAATCGCTGCCGATCGGTTCACGCTGCTGGTAGTTCCGTTACATGGACGCGGCAACAAGAACGGCGCAGGCAAGGGTGTGCGCGTGCTCGCCTATACGCCGCCTGCTCGAATGGGAGACAATTGGAATTATGCGGTTGTTGACACTTCCATGCACATGACACACAACTTCGATGTCGTGGCGGTAACCGAAGATCCCAAGGCTGCAAACGCGAAAGCCGAATCGGTTCTGCTTGGTGGCAGGGAAGGAATACGGGAATTGTATTACGACGGGAAGACATGGCGCTCCGTCCGCCGCCTTGCCGATGAGCGGGGCTTTGGTGAAGTGCGTGCCTCGGCCCTGGGCGTCGCCGGAATATCGCCGATGCATGGCAACCAGGTTGTGATGCACAGCGGGACTGGCAAAACTGTTCTCACATCCGAAATAAGTCAGGGTCATGCCCTTGCGGCTGCCAATGTCATCGGAGACGAGAGGCCGGAGATCATCGTGGGATGGCGGGAACCGGATCGTGATCAAAAAACAGGTATTAAAATCTTTGTTGTGGGACAGGCGCCCAACGACGTGTCGTGGAAAGAATACTGGCTCGACGAAAATCAGATAGCTTGTGAAGATCTGGTAGTCGCCGATCTCAACGCTGACGGGAAGCCTGACATCGTTGCCGCCGGGCGAGCTACTCACAATCTCAAGATCTACTGGAACCGGAATTGATCATTTGCACTTGTATGACAAAGCCATTAGCCGGCCGGTGCTCACGTCGTTAATGTTCAACAGATTGCCTGCGTTGTTGTATTCGAAATCCACCGTGCGTGTATAATTCCCGTTGGTGTAATGCGCCTCCACAATGTTGTTTGCCGAGCTGACTCTTTCCGGAAGATTTCCCAGGCTTAGGAAATTCGGGATCCGCAGCAGGTGCCGCAACGCATTCGGCTGGGTGTCATGCTGGAAGTTTACATAGGTGTCTTCGTCTATCACTTTCTGGCCACCGTCTTCGGTATAAAAGGCAGAACGCACAACGTTGCCGTCCTGCACTTCGTAAGCGACACCATCGAAATAATAGGTGCCATCGGCAGAAGCACCAAGATAAAAAATCTCTTGTGAGTCTGCGGCCGTCGTATCGCTGCCACTGATCTTGAAATAATCGACGGTTGAGGTCATCTCGCCGTAGGAATACACGTAGTGTTCCTCGTACGTGGCTCCGTCCGCCTCACGAAAGATCTTGCCAAGGTGGTCGCCGTCCCATTCAATAAAATATGTTTCTACCTGATTGCCGAAAGCGTGATTTGTAGATCTTATGGCAGAGACCTTGTCGTTCGTATAGAATATTTCGAAAGTGGATTGCTTCGTGGCTCCCAAGGATATTTCTACCTGCGAAAGCTGACAATTATTTTTCTCGTCTTCGTTACAGGCCAGGAGGAACAAAGCGACGATCCACAAAGAGATTTTTTTCATGGGGATGTAGTTCAAAATTTACTGGTCGTGGGGATTACACGCGATGCGATTCGATCATTCATTCGTCAAAAGTGGAAAACGATGTTGTTTAGGCCTCTTCCCGGATAACAACCTTTTCCATCACATCGCCCGCCTTGATCTTATCAATCACATCCAGTCCTTCAAAGACCTTCCCAAAGACAGTATGATTTCGGTCGAGGTGCTTGGTGTTCTCGCGGTTGTGGCAAATGAAGAATTGTGAGCCACCGGTGTTTCGGCCGGCGTGTGCCATCGAAAGCACACCACGGTCGTGGTATTGGTTATCCCCGGTGAGCTCACAGGCAATGGTATAGCCCGGGCCGCCATTTCCGATTCCGTTAG
>DASPNN010000162.1:0-2996 GCA_035626495.1 Chryseosolibacter sp. | reverse complement strand
TCTGGAAGGCCCGTTAGTCGCCGACAAATTGAGCCTGATCGCGGGGGCGCGTTTGTCTAACGTGAACTGGATCCTGCGCAAGGCCGATAACAAAGACGTGCGCGGGAGCAATGTCCGGTTCTATGACCTTTATACAGGCCTCTCCGCCCGCGTGGGTTTACAGCACGCTGTTTCAGCAAATTTCCTCCATACCGGCGACTACTTCAAATTCTCCGACCGGTTCGGATATAAGTGGGCGAGCAATGTTGCCTCGGTCCAATCGAAGAGCACGGTCACGGAAAAACTATCGGCCTACACGTTGATCGCACGGGGAGAATTTACCAATTCATTCTTCGATCCATCCGGTGCCGATGCTGCCACCATTACGAACGGCATCCGGTATACTCAAGGAAAATTCACGATGCTGTACACGCCTGAGAAGCATGCGATCACAGCCGGGGGAGAAATTGTATATTATAACAGCTCGCCGGAACGCGTTCGGCCCTACGGCGGCTCTCCGGTCCTGCCTGAAAATGTGACGAAAGAGAAAGGCGTCGAGTACGCGTTCTTCGCTGAAGACGAATGGACCGCTTCCGAATCGGTCTCTCTTTCATTTGGACTACGCGCCTCCTTCTTTCATCAGCTGGGACCCGACTCAATCTATCTGTACGAACCAGGAGCGGCGAAGTCAGAGCATACGATCGTTGATCGCGTTTACCGGACAGGATCGATCGCCACCTACCAGGGGCTTGAGCCGCGTTTCTCAGCGCGGGTAAATTTGTCGGCCGTGCAATCGATAAAATTCAGTTACAGCCGGCTGCTACAATATCTCCACACGATTTCGAATACATTGGCTCCAACGCCCATCGACTTGTGGCAGGTGAGCACGACTTATTTGAGGCCACAGGTCTCCCAGATGTTCTCGGCCGGATACTTTCACAACTTTAAAAATGAAACCTGGACCTCATCGCTCGAGTTTTTCTTCAAGCCCTCCCGTGACCAGGTGGAGTACGTCGACTTTGCGCAGCTCTTCCTGAATCCGCACATTGAAACCGAGCTGTTACAGGGCGAAGGTCGTTCGTACGGGGCGGAGTTGTTTGTGAAAAAGAACATAGGCGATTGGACCGGGTGGTTGTCCTACACCTATTCACGGTCACTCGTCCGGATCGACGGGCCGACACACGCCGAACGGGTTAACGATGGCCGGTGGTTTCCCTCGAACCACGATCGCCCCCACGTGACGTCTCTGGTGCTGCACCGCAAGTTTTACCCCCGCGGCGCATTTAATGTGAGCTTTACGCACTCAACAGGACGTCCGGTCAGCGCAGTCATCTCCAATTATGTGGTCAACGGCGTGTCTGTACCGAATTATTCCTATCGCAACGAATACCGCATACCGAATTATTTCCGGATCGACGTGTCTATTCTCGTCGGCAATGTATTCAACAAGGCAGATGATTCATTGACGATAGGCGTGTACAACCTGCTGTCCCGGCGCAACGCGTACTCGGTTTTTTTCAAGAAGGGAGAAGATTCATTCATCATGGTGCCCTATAAGCTATCCGTGCTCGGCACTATGTTTCCATCGGTGACGTACACCCTCTCGCTAACCAAGACAAAATGAAGAGGTATCCAAAAATTTTCACGCGTCAGAGATGGTTCGCAGTTGTGCTGGTGATTGCTATGGCCGGGTGTGTCGATGTCATTGAATTTCCCGTCAGGTACCAGGCAGGTCAACTCATCGTCTACGGGCAATTTAACGATCAGGCGGAACAACACTTTGTAAGGCTCAGCACCAGCGTGTCTAAATACAGGCCACCCCAGCCCGTTTCCGGCGCCCAGGTAATCTTAATGGACGACAACGGTAACCAGTACGCGTACCAACAATCGGAGGCGGGGGTTTACGTTTTGGAAGAATCCATCAGCGGTTCAGTCGGCTCCGAGTATTTCATCGAAATCAGATTGCAAGACCAGGTATATCGTTCAACTCCTGAGAAAATTCCCGCGCCTTTGGGCACCGATTCCGCATTCTACGAAATCTCACAGGAAGCTTTTCCCAGTGTCAAGTACGATTTTTTGACCCGCCATCTGAACATTTTCACCAAAAGTGCGCTGCCGGTGACGACCGAAGATTACTACCTCCGATGGGAGGTCCACGAGTTATATTTTTGGGAGCTGACGGATTTTCCCGACCCGTTTGGAATACCGGCGCCGGAATGCTTTGTTTATGATCTTATCAACCCCGAACGGATTAACCTGCTGGACGGCAGAACGGTTAACCCTGCTGTGATCACACAATTTCTGGCAGCCCGTGAAATCGACCCAAGCTTCAAAAACAGGCATTATATCATCGTCCGGCAGGCAAGTCTTACGCGGGGGAGCTTCGAGTACTGGAACAAAATACTTACAACCATTACAAACACCGGCTCCGTATTCGATATACCGCCTGCGGCAGTGCCGGGAAATATTTACAACATCAACAACCCGGACGAGCGGGTGCTGGGGTATTTCGAGGCATCGCGTGTTTCAGTGAACAGGTTCTTCCTCGTCGGCGGCTGGATACCGCACCGGATTCCACAATACTGCGAATACGATCCAAACAAGTGGTGGGGATACCCCGACGAATGCCTTAACTGCCAGCAGCCAAACACCCGCCGTCCACCGTGGTTTTGACCAGTAGATTCAGTCAGGATTTTACAGCAAGGCGCCACGCCAAACTCGCGAGGAAGATCTCACCTTATCTTGCTCCACCGGCGTTCCCGACTCATACCCTGGTTTCCATCTTATTTGACCGTGAAACGTTTGCTGTCGCCGATCGTGATCAGCAACCCCTTCCATTGTGAAGGCAACTTGGATGGTGTTTGTGTGATTCCCTTCTCGCTGATGTTGAGGCCTCCGAAGCCGAAGATGACCGCCTGAAGCATGCCACCGGCGCCGGTAGCGAAATAAGGATTCGTTCCACCCGCCGTTTCTGCCAGCACACCAAACGGCGGCACTTCGTTCGGTTTATAACTTTT
>DASPNN010000161.1:0-5021 GCA_035626495.1 Chryseosolibacter sp. | reverse complement strand
AGGGTATCCTTAAAGGTTTTGTTATCCGAAGACGGGGTTCGTACGACCAGGCCGTCAACGATTCGGGCAAGGGCAGCGGGCGTCACCTGTTGTTTTGCATCGCTCCAGGCCGCATCGGGGTTGATGTGGCTTTCGATCATAAGGCCGACCATGTCGAGGTCAAGCGCTTTTTGAGAGATCAGGGCGATCAGGTCGCGGTTACCTGCGATATGGCTCGGGTCGCAGATGATATCCAGTTCAGGAATGCGGGTTTTCAGCTCAATTGACATATCCCAATTGGGCGCATTTCTAAACGGTCCCTTTTCGAAGGACGAAAACCCCCGGTGAATGGCGGCCATTTTCGTGATGCCGGCCTTGTTGAGGCGTTCAAGTGCGCCGATCCAAAGTTCCAGGTCGGGGTTAACGGGGTTTTTGACCATGACGGGAATGTCGACTCCTTTGAGTGCGTCGGCTATTTCCTGGACTGAAAAAGGGTTTACGGTAGTGCGTGCACCGACCCACAGTATATCGACCCCCGCTTTCAAACAAGCCTCAACGTGTGCGGCATTGGCCACCTCGGTTGTCACGGGCAGTTTTGTTTCCTTTTTAGCCTGGACCAGCCATGCCAGGCCTTCCTGTCCCGCGCCTTCGTACTGTCCGGGCCGGGTACGCGGTTTCCAGATACCCGCACGCAATGCGTGTACCTTTCCCGTTGCAGCGATCTGTTTCGCAGTAGCGATCATTTGTTCTTCGGTCTCAGCGCTGCAGGGTCCGCTGATGATTACAGGTTTGCTGGCTGTTGGCAGCCAGGTGGAAATTGATTGAAGTTGCAATGCCTTTTTCATATGGCGTGGATTATTACTTTTCGATTAATTGTTTTGGTTTCTGTTTATGTTCAATGCCGTCGAGTACCTCGCGGATGCGGTTGGCGTCTTTCATGATGCGGTACAGCTCGGCGACGTCGCGTTTCATCAAATGGTACTGAAATCGCTGCAGGTGCATGATGTACTCCAACAACGCCTGGCTAAGGTACTCGGCGTTCTGTTCGAAGATCGGCGCCCACATTTCGGGTGAGCTCTTAGCCAGACGCACGGTGGAAGCAAAACCACTGCCGGCGAGGTTAAAAATATTCTTTTCGTCCTTTTCAATATCGAGAACCGTCTGGCCAAGCAGAAACGAGCTCACATGTGACAGGTGAGACACGTACGCAACGTGCTTGTCATGTTCGACAGGCTCCATGAAGATTGTCCGCATCTGAAGGGCTTCAAAAATCCTTTCGGCAGTTTCCCTTGCTTTCGCTGACGATTTTTCCGCTTCACAGATAATGTTGGTCTTGTGGATGAAAAGTCCTGCGAAAGCCGCATCCGGACCGGAGTTTTCCGTACCTGCGATCGGGTGAGCGGCAACGAACTGGGCACGGCGGGGGTGCGTTTCAATGGCTTTGCAGATCATCGACTTGGTAGACCCCGTATCCACAACCACCGCATTGTCGTTGATGTTATTCAATATTATGACCAGCACCGAGCGGATGGCGTTGACCGGAATGGCCGTTATAACCAATTCCGCTCCCGCGACCGCCGATTCCAGGGGGGCGATCTCATCGACAAGACCAAGCTTCAGTGCGCGTTCGGCGTGCTCGTCATTGATTTCGACGCCGGTGACACGTGTCGCGATCCCGGCCTTTTTCAGGTCGATGGCCATACTGCCACCGATCAACCCAACGCCTACAATAACTGTTTTCATGCGTTCACTGCCCTCGATTGTGAGAATTTCATTTTCGCGTTGAAGTTCCGGATCCGTAACAATGCCTCGTTGAGCATTTCAACCGGGCAACACAGCGAGATCCGGATGAATCGTTTGCCGGCATCCCCAAATATGAAACCGGGTGTAATAAAGACTTTCGTACCATAGAGGATCTCGTCGATCCATTTTTCAACGTCCTGGATATGCGCGGGCGCCTTCGCCCATACAAAAAGCCCGGATTGCTTTTCAGAAAAAGTGCAGTCGAGCTCGGTCAGGATCTGACGGGCAATGTGACGGCGTTCGGCATACATCGCGTTCAACTGCCGGAACCAGGTTTCACCATTTCGGAGCGCTTCAGCGGCCGCATGCTGCAGGCCCAGGAACATTCCTGAGTCCATGTTGCTTTTCACTTTCAAGACCGCATCGATGTAATCCTTTTTTCCGGCAACCCACCCCAGGCGCCAGCCTGCCATGTTATGGGATTTCGACAGGGAATTCAATTCAAGCGCAACCTCCTGAGCGCCGTCCATCGAAAGGATGCTCATCGGCTCGTCGTTGAGGATCATGCTGTAGGGATTATCGTTCACAATGAGAAACTGATTGGCCCTCGCCAGATCCACCAGCTCCTGCAGCTCCTGCCGCGACGCGACGCGACCCGTGGGCATGTGTGGAAAGTTGATCCACATCAGCTTTACTTTCGACAGGTCCGATTTCTTCAACGATTCAATATCGATGCCCCACCCAAGCTCTTCTTTCAAATCATAGGGTCTCAGCTTTGCGCCGACCAGATTCGCTACCGAAGAATACGTGGGATACCCCGGGTTCGGGATCAGGACTTCTTCCCCCTCATTCACAAATGCCATCGAGATGTGCATGATGCCTTCTTTGGAACCCATCAACGGAAGGATCATGGTCTCCGGGTCGACGGTTGTGTGATAAATATTCCGGTAATAGTCGGCAATGGCTTTACGGAATGCGGGGATGCCCTTGTAGTTCTGGTAGCCATGGTTGGCAGGATTGCGGGCGGAAGTCACAAGTGCTTCGATCGCTTCGGCCGACGGGGCCTGATCGGGGCTGCCGATGCCGAGATTGATCACCCGGAAATCGGGCGTGTCCAGACCACGAACTTCCGCAAGCTTCCTGCTGAAGTAGTATTCTTCGACGTTGGCTATTCTGTTCGCTGTTGCTATCATAGTCTTGGGCGTTGGCCGTTCCGGTTTTACTATTTATACTCAATTTTCGCTTTGCGGTATTCTCCCAGCACATTCAGATTCTTTACCTGTTGGAGGATCTGATGCATGGCCTCCTCGTAATTTCTCCTTTTCTTCCACTCGACGTCAATGTGGATGGAGTATTCGCTTGGTTTGCCGATGATTGGAATCGACTGGATCTTTGTCAGGTTGATCCCGTATTCCTTGAACGTCATTAACGCATCGGCTAGGCTACCGACCTCGTTGGCCACTTCGAAACTGAGCGATGCTTTGTTACTATCTGTCTTTGCATGGCGACGTTTTGACAACACGAGAAACCTCGTGAAGTTCTTCTTATGCGTCTCGATTCTTTTCTCGAGAATGTCCAATCCGTATTTTTTTGCAGCAAACTCATTGGCGATGGCTGCGGTATCTTTCAGCTTTCCTTCTTTCACCTTTTTTGCGGACAGGGCCGTGTCGTCGCTTTCACGCACCTCGACATTATCCAGCGAATGGATGAATTCGTAGCATTGCCGGATGGCCATTGGATGCGATTCGATGCAGCGAACATCAGACAGTTTAACCCCGGGCAGGACCAGCAGGTGCATGTGGATCGGGAGGTAGAGCTCACCGACAATTGTAAAATGATACGACTGCAGCAAGAAGTAGTTGGGAAGTATGCTGCCAGCGATCGAGTTTTCAATCGCCATCACCGCGTAGTCAGAAGTGCCTTTATTCAGGCTCTCACAGAGCTCGTGGAAGGTCAGACACTCGACCGTTTCGATCGGCTCATTAAAATACGTGAGGGCTGCCACTTCATGAAAGCTGGTAGCAATGCCCTGGATGGCAACCTTCAATTTGCCTTTACGGGTTTGCGAAACCGGTGCTTCGGCTTTGCGCGAATTCAACTTGCTGACCTTGACTTCCATTTTGTTATGAGTTCAAATTCTTTTTTTGCAGCAGTAGCGGCAATAAAAAAGTCCCGGTTTTGCCGGGACTCTGAGTTCATTTGTTATCTATTTCAACAACACACCACTCTTAAAGTCCCGCCTGGGCCTTAAAAAAGTAGTAGTAAAAATAAAAGAATGTGTTGCCGATCTTCATTTCAAATTCTTGATGCGATAAAGATAAAGTGATTTTGCTACTTAATCCAACTGTTGCTGCAATCTTTGATCAATTTTTTTCATAAACTAATGCTTGTTAGGGTTTTCATTCGCTCTTCAGGACCTCTGCGGGATTCGAACGCGCTACCTTCAACGTTTGCGAACCGATCATCAGCAGTGCGATTGCCATCACGATTGCCACGCTGATCAGCAGCTCCGTCAAGCTGATCGGGGCATGATAAATGATGTTGGCCAGTACGACCTGGTCGAAGAAGACATAGGTAACGGGCAGCGCGACCATGGCGGCAATCAGCAGCAATAGCAAAAACCCGCGGCTTAACAAGAAGAGGAGATTGCTTTCGGAGGCGCCGAGCACTTTGCGGATACTGATCTCACGCAGTCGCGTCTCGGTGGTGAAAACCACCATGCCCAACAGCCCGATCGATGCGATAGACACCGCCAGGAATGCGAGAAATCCCATGAGCTTGATCATTGCGGAAAATTCATTGTAAGCGCGTTCGATCTGCTCTTTATAGAATGTCGCCTTGAGTGGATGCACCACGTCAAACTTTTTCCAGACAGCCTCCAGCTTCTCAAAAGTTGCGGGCCAGTCATTTGATTTGACGAGCATGTTGAGCATACGCGCTTCGGAATTCGAGTACCGAAATATCACAGATGTGATCCCGTGATCCACTTTACCGTAATGAAAGTCCCGCATAACCCCGACAATCTGAACTGGCTTGTCCTCTACTTGAACAATTTCGCCGATGGCTGCAGATGCGCTTTGGAAGTTCAGCCGTTTCAGAAGCGTTTCGTTGATGATCACTTCGGTTTCCGGGGAAGCACCGGGTCTGGCCGTAAAGTTTCTGCCCGCCACGAGTTTATGACCGTGAACAGGGATATAGTGCTCGTTCACGGTATTGAAGTATACGGATACGGAATCGGTCTTGTAGATAAGTTGTGTTCCCCAGAATTCGCCGATGCTCGTGACCAGCGCCGACCGCGA
>DASPNN010000160.1:0-7351 GCA_035626495.1 Chryseosolibacter sp. | reverse complement strand
ATGAGTCCGCGCTGATTAACGCGCTGATATCTTCCCGGCTGATGATCCCGGTGCCGTCGTGTTTGTAAATTCCGCTGATAACAACCCGGTTGAATGCGTCATATTTGTTGAAGGTCCATTCGTTCCTTTCACGCTGGTTTCCGTCTTGCAACAGGACGACGCGGTCACGGTTATCATACACGAGGAAGAGCGGAGCTCCGCCAGCAACTTTTTTGACGACGGCTCTTCCCTTCTGGTCATACTCGTATTGGAACGTCCACTTGTGAAGAAAGTCAGCATCAGGGTTGCCGGTAAGCCTCGCGCTTCCTTCCGGTTGGATCACGTACCGGAGCAAACCAAATTTATCGTAAACGTAATAGGTTTCGAGCCATTCGTCATCGAGTTGGACCTGCTTGAGGACCACGCGGCCAAACTCATCCATGTACTGTCGTATGCGTCCGCCATCCTCATCCTGGGTGACATTGACGATCAGGGTTCCCTCCTTGTAAAACTGGGAAACGCCTGCTTCGTCAACGAAGACGGGCATTCCGTTTTCATTCACACGCCACAGCTTCACACTTTCACCGTCATTGGCCTGGTATTCGTATTTTACCGTGTGCCCGAGGTCTGGCTGCCACTCCGTACCCGGGGACCCTTGCTCCAAGAGCCGGTTCACAGGGCTTTTCTCGAGGACGCTGACGGAAAATGGATAATCCGTCGCAGCAATTTTCGGAGGAGGATTCAGATAGAAATCACGTTGCTTCGTGACGGCATCCTCCTTGAAGTAACCGGAGGTTTCCTCGTCGGTGAAGGAAAGAAAGCTGACGACATTCCTGCCGAAGTCATCATACGTCATTGGTGTGACCACATCTTTTTCTGTGGGGCTCATCCGGCGTTCAACCTGTTGAATGAGTTTTCCCAGGCCGTCGAAGTAGGATATGCTGCTCGTTTTTTGCGAAGCATTGAGAAAATAGATGTCGCCGTCATTTTTGATTCCATCGACGGTCACAGCCTCCTGCATGACATAGTTATGGTCGGACGGCGGTGTCGAATAATTTCCATCCAGCAAAACAAAGAATTGCTGTCCGGAGTTGGCTTGAAACGAAAACCCATCACGGAGCTCGAGACCATCGCCGGTCTTTATGATGTACGAATAGCCTTCATAAGCACTTAGGCTCGATCCCAACACCAGTTGTTGCACCCCGAGAAATGCCTTGTTGACAAAGAATATCGCCCTGCCGGAAACAAGCGGGTCGCAGACCCCATTTTTTACCTGGGCGGAAAAACCTGTTGTCTCTGTCACGACCGCGTCGAGAACATTTGTCTGAACGTCGATCTCTGTGCGTTCGGTTTCAGTTTCCTGCCACCAGTTTTGAATCGTTCCTCTGTATCCCGATAACTGAAATTGCGGATAGAAGGTCAAAACACCGTTGATCGTTTCTGAAGGATATTTCTCCAAAGCCATTGTGACGGCGCCGGGCTTTGTTGGTGGATCGACGTTTAGCCTGAAGGCTGGCGTTACCGCGGGGGCGCAATCATCGAGGGTCACAAAAACGCGGAAATAGTTAACGGGCTCGCTGGCCGTGTAGCTGAGGACGGTTTTTCCGGAACTTGACGCGATATCGCTCCAGTTAGAATTATCGGTTGAGTATTGCCACTTGGTCACCGTTCCGATGTTCGTGCCAACCAGAAGGAGGTTTCCATTAAAGGACCCACAGACAGCGGTCGAGCCACTCGATGTCCGCACGCGTCCGGCGACACTATTGGTATACACCGAAAGTTCGTTCGTGTACTTGGTTGCGCAGCCGGAGGTCTCTGCCCTTACCCTGAACGTGCGCGAGCTGCTGACATCGAACGAGTAAGGGTTCGTAGCTCCTGTGATCGGTACCCAGCCTGAGCCTGTGTTTTCCTCCCAGGTGAACGTATCTCCCCTGCCGTTGTCGTGCCTGATGATACCTTTGGCTTGCCCGCAGGTCTGATATATTTCCGTGAATGAGATCGATCCGCCGAAGGGATTCTTCGGAACAACTTCAACGTGATCGGTAAATGACACTGCGCACACATCTTTCTTCACGCTGGCGCGGAACCACGTCTCTGCACTGACGCTAAAGTTAATGGTGGGCGCGGTCTCAAAGCCACCGGTTGCCGAACTGACCTTAAGCCAGTTGATACCATCATCGGTTGACTTTTCCCAGAACTGTATGGTCCCGTCGTAGGCCTGTAGCGTGAGGCTTCCGGATGCCACTTCGCAGTTCGAAGTGATGTTCGGGCTGATGTGTCCTTCTTCTGTCTGGATGACGGTCAGCAGTATGCCGTCGGACTTTCCGTCCGCTGTACGCGTGTAGGTGAATGTATGTGTTCCCGTTGACAGATTGGCGAGTATCACAAAGCCGTTGCTGATGCTTCCGGTTGGACCAGACCATGACCCGGCGGATAAGTTCAGTCCCCACGAAGTCAGGTCGACAGGCCCGGCGTCGCGGCAATAGGTGCGATCCGGCCCCGCGTCAAGGGGGGCGGCGGTTGCTGTGACTTTCACGGTTGACTGGTTGTAGCATCCCTCCGTGGCAGACGTTCCCGTGGCGGTGTAGTAGTTTTCTCCTTCTGGCGGGATTGCTGTCACGGTCGCGCCAGTGGTCTGAACAAGTCCATTTCCTGTCCACGAATACGTCGCGGCGGTACCGCTTGCTGTCAGCGTTACCTGAGATCCGGCCGTCACCGTTTCAGGGTTCGCCGACGCGGACACCGACGGTGGTGAAACAACTGTGATCGGTTTGCTTGTCTCGCCGCAGGAACATTGAGCGTAGAGCGTACCGTTAGCCGAGAACCTGGCGGTGATCGACTGTGTCGATGCGCTGCTGCCGTTGAAATATTCGATTGTACCGCCGACGAACCTCCAGTTGATGAAAGTACAGCCCTGTGGAAGGGTGACTGTAAAAATGCTGTTTTCGTTGGTACAGTATGGTCCCTGGCCGCTTATCGGATTGATTGTCGGGGTTGTCACCGGGCCTCCGCCGAACTGTGCGACGCATTGTAGTGTCACGCCCGTGGAAAACACTACATAAAACAAGAGGGCTTTATGGTTGATCCTTTTCATGGGGCGTTATTTTTTAAACTGATAATCGTATTTTTTTACAATGTTGCCAGCAAAATCTTTCGCCAGCTTTAGCCTGCCGAAGCCGTCATATTGAAAATACGTCACGACGTTGTTGTGGTCATTCGCTGAGGTGATCCCCGCAATCGGGTCAAAGGTGTAGGTCGACATCCGTGCGTTTTTAGGATATATGCGCACCTCATCGACACGCGCCTTTCCGGATATCAGAACCTGGCCGCCGGAGTACGGTTGCGACGCATAGTGCCATGCTCCACCTTCGAAGTACCAGTAAGAAAAAATACTTTCAGCTGCCGGGGTAAATGCCGGTGGTGGGGTAAACAGGTAATCACCAGGTTTGCTTTTTACACCGGTCTTTGCGAGCAGTGCGTCTGCAGCAGGATCATCCTCGAACGAAGTATGATACACCTGGTCGCTGCTTGCATTCTGGACTTCGGCAATGGGCAGTGTCAGATCGTATCCATAGATGTACGAGACGACTTTGTCGTTCTTCGATTGCAACTCCAGGATATTGCCTTTTTCATCGTGCTTAAGAATTGCGAATTGTTGTTCGAAAGGACCGTTGTTCAGCTTGGATTCTGTTGATGACATGAGCACCAGGTCTTTTTGGGAATCGTAAACGTAGGTATTCCTGGTTGCGGCGGTCAGTTCGCCATCGGTGTATTGTTCAGTCTTGAGAACTGTGCTTTGCATGTACTTGCAGTTCGGGTTTAACTCGCTCCACATGATATCAAGGAACGGGTCGGTTACATCCAGCGGATAGTGTATTTTCTCTATTATAGTTTCCCCGGAACTCTTCACCGTCTTCTTTGACGTCATTTGCTTGTGGGAGATGTTGTACGTGAAATCCGTCCAGGTCGCAACCCCGCGGATATTTGCCGGATCCTGGCTATCGTATTTCTTGTGGTAGGTTGTGACCGGATGCCACCATTCAGAAGTCTCTGTATGCCACTTGAACTGGATGGATGACCCTGCTCCTGAGCAGCCGTTGAATGACTTGGTATAGAAAGAGAGGACACTGCCAGTCTCATTTATTTTTTCATAGCCATTCACGGTCTCCTCCACCTTTCTTCCGGTGCTAGTCAGGTGCTCCTCTTTCAGGACGAAACCGTTGCTCGCCGCATGGTTGTTCGTTGGTGTATTCGGAAGGAATGGTTCTTTGGTCAGGTCCGGCAGGATGTCGGGTTCATTCATATAGAAATACACCGACGTTCCGTTTTCTCCGCCAGCGCCATGGAGAACAGTAACCTTGTCATAGCCGACGGGTGCGCCCGCTGCGGAATTGCCCAGCGGAATGTTTGAATACGAATCGGAAATAAACGTCGCGCACACCGAAAGTGCACCGGATGTTGATGCAGTAGAGACATTTCCATAATAGGTATACACCGGTATGGTCATTATTTTGCCGGTTGAAAGCTCCCGCCCTAGGTCGTCTGTCCAGGTATAGAGGTATTTTTTGATCACGTCCTTCGACGCATCGATGCCATCGTGATCGCGCATTTCTGCAATGCGCAGCCCTCCTCCTTGCCGGATCATGTCGGTGGGTTCAGCGGGAACCCGTGAAGTAAATGATGCATAACCTTCACTCTTGAATCCATACAGATCGAAAGTAAGGATCAGGTACTTGCCGGCCGGAAGTGTAACGTGCTGGGTTCTCTTTACCCCGCAGGGCGTTGCTTCGACGTTGTCGAAGTTGTGACCAGCGGGATCCAGCTTCTCATAATAATCACCGTATAAAGCCACATAATACACTCTGTTGTCGGAGGCGCTCACTACTTTGAAATAGGGGGCGCTGAAATCCTTGATCTGCTGCTCTTTGCAGGCAACATCGGTCGGACTGCCATGACAGGACAACGTTCCGCATTTCAAGTCGCTCGAGATCGTTACCAGTGCAGCTTCGGGTACTTCGAATTCCTTCTGTGATGAAACGACAAAGAAATCCCTTTCAACTTTTTCTCCTTCCGGCAAATTGTAGGTGTTACTTTCAAAGGTAAAGACAGTATGTCCTCCTGTCGGGTAGACAATCTTCACGAGAACGCCGGCTTTTGCGGCTTCTGGGTCGGCTGAGCGGTTGGCGCCTGGCAATCGCTGGATCTCCCCGTCTTCGATTTCGATCAATTCGTGAGTGACCGGGTCCTCAAGGAATTGGACATTGTTGAACTGCACTTCGGGTATCAGTGTTGGCCTGCCTGCGATTCCTGCGGAGTGATTGCCGGTGTTCTTGTTGTAGAAGCCCCAGTGATCTCGTGCAAACGTATTCTTGGGCGGCAACGAAAAATTCGCACCGTTTGCACCATCGCCTTCATAGGTAAAACGCCATGGAGCTTTCGCTTGTGTTCCGGATGTTTCCCGTACGGACTTCAACTTTAGCCTTTTGTACAGGTAAGGGTCGTTTATGGAGGAATTGTTGAAGTAATCATATTCGAAAACAAAGGAACGGGACGATTGCTTGCTCGACAGTTCGATCCGGTCGAGCTTCTGAGGTTTTGAGAAATAATTCTTGCTGCCCCCCGTACCAGTGAATTCATAATGCGGCTGTATATCGTCGCGATCGCTGGTGAAAAACTTCAACTCGACGTTGGCCGCCTTGATCGATTCGAGATAGGTATGGTAAACAACGGTCATGGAACCGGACATCACCAGGTGGGTACCGCACTGGGGGTTTGGGGGCGCCTCGGACAAATCGATGTCTGCAATGCCAAAGGAAGTGACTTTCACAAGACCGTTGACAAAGCCGCCCAACTTGTCACGTTTGCCAAGGATCGAGCGCCGTCCTCCAATCCCGCGGACGTCCGTGCGAGTTTCGCTGACGCCCAGGATGCTTCTTGAAACATAAGGGCGGGCGGACGCAGAGGGCTTGGTTTTGTAGGTGAAAGAGACCTCTTCTTTCAGTGGAGAAATGATCTTGTCTACATACCACGCGGTGACCTGCTGTTTGTTGCGCGGATCGAGCGGATCGACCTGTGCGACGAACCAGTCAATGTTTGGGTTGAAGTCATTGATCGTCGCCTGGAAGACCTTTGTGTATTCCTTGGTTCCAAGGATGAGCCGATAACCATCTTTTGTGATGACGGTCCATTCGCCGCGCGACTCATTGTAGTTGATTTTGATCTTCTCTTTGTTGGACATGAACACGACAGTGATTGGTGCTGAGGGAGTGCCCTTCCGCACGAGGTAAAACTTGCCGGTGTAGCCGAGGATGTTGTAATAGAAGATATCCGGTTGGGCGTCCTGGCGACCGGTGCAAACGTCTTCGAGATAATGCACATTACCGGTCGTTATTTGCGAAGGGATAACATCCGAGTGCACGAGTCCCCTGACACCGTTGTCGGATAGAAAATCGTCGTTACCGCGAATGGTACGGGTAATGGTCGCCATGATCGGAAGGCTCCACCCGAGACCGACCTGGCTGGCTTCTTCTTCTGTCCGGATGCCGCCAGCGTGGTAGTTCACGTTGAAGGGCAGCGAAATATCACGAACCTTGATCTCGGCCAACCGTATGCTTACCTGCGGCGTGCCGTTGTAAAGACTGACGGGCAGATCGGCGTATTTGCCAAGCGACGCCGCGTCCGGTGATGGCGGAATGATCCGCGGAACTTTGACCTCCCTGAGAGCCTGGCCTGTCGCGACGCAGTAACACAGCCACGCCGCGGTAATCAGTATTGTGCTTCTCATCATTATTTCTTCTGCTCAAGTTCCTGGAGACGTTTTTCCAACTGGAGGATATACAACGTGAGCTCTTCAATCTTTTCGAGCAACGTGGCGTCCATCTGCGATACGCTATAGTTCTTCTTCTGCTCCATTTCCTTTGCCGAAAGCACATTCGGCAGATGGCCGTTAGCTTTTATAAAAGCTTCAACTTCCTGGAGCGTGAGCAGCTTATGACCATCGGTGAATACATAATCCGGCCATTTTTCGGGGATCTTGATATCGATTCCTGTCGCCAGAATGTTGCCACCCACCGCCATCTTGTAATTTGCCGGCACGGTCTTGTCAGTTCCCACTGTTAGTGTCTTTGCGACGCGAACATTATCAAGGTTGAACAATGCTTCGCCGGTGGGCGTTCTGAACTCGGTAGCTTCGACTACGCCAGCCTTGATATTTCCGCTAACCAGAAGGTCGTTTGCGACTTGCGCGGTCCCCGATACCGTCAGGTTTTTGTCAACCGTTGCATTGCCACTCGTCTGCAAGTCATTGATTACGATGTTGCCGGTGTTCAATGTCCCGGTAACCTGAAGGTTGCCTCCAACCGTGGAGTTTCCA
>DASPNN010000159.1:0-3211 GCA_035626495.1 Chryseosolibacter sp. | reverse complement strand
CTTCAATACCATTGTGTGTGATGCGCTGGAACGATTGGGCGAAGCACGAATAGAATCCCAGCGCCATGTATAAAAAGATAATCAGTTTCGCACTGAAGGCTTTCCGGTCATAAGTATTTGTTGCTCTCATACTGGTTGCGTTATTGTTTAACAAAATTGCTGTCTGCCGGTGGTGAAAACATCAGGGCAATGTTGAATTGATGAAAATCAGGTTGTCCCTTAGAAGGACGGCCGCGCACCCGGCGCCCGTATTAAAAGGACATTAAAAGCCCTTATTCAAGCCAGAAACGGCTCTGTGACGGCACGCTGTAAGCGAAATGCCTAGGGCAGGATCCGCACCTTGTAAGGGTACGCCTGACTTGTCGCTGCATATTGAATACGGTTGCCTTCGCTGCCCTTCATGAGGGGCGGTTGTTCCAGTTCCTGCCGATACCGTGACCGTGGAAGGAAAAAGGCACGGGTCTTTTGAACCTCATAATAAAAATCGGATAAGGCAAAGAATGCAAAAGACTGTGGCACTGAAAAAGGAAAGCACGTGACCAAAGCAGACAAGGATGAAAAAACCAGCAAGACAAAGCTCCAGCAAGTGGAAAAGGTCGGCGGGTCAGGGAGGAAGTGAGCTGAGTTAATCCTATATTTCTTGTCAGCAAGCGCGCGTAAGCAAACCAACTTTTTTTCGGCGATGATAACGGTGCGCCTTCGTGCCACCCGAGTGTTGATTGTCCGGCAACTGCACCGGCAGCTTATCATGAAATAAAAACTGGCGAAGTCGAAGAGAGTAAAATGCCATCGTGGACCTTAACGTGAAGTAGGTTCAACCATGTCTCTTCTGATCATTTGAAAACTTATGTGACAATGGCCTGGCTTTTCATCCGTACACATTCCCTCTGATAATTTTAATCTGAATTTAATATGACTCGGCATGGATGACTGCGGCGGACTCGTAAGGCCTCGCGCATCAGGATACCGCATTTATCGCATATGATAAATGGCCCTGTGCGAATACGCGGCACGATTATTTTCCTTAAAAGATGATTTGACCCGGCACCAACATTCCAACGTTCTTCCTGAGTCTAGCAATCGTTCGAGTATTTATGCAGGGTTTTGGACCGAAGACCAAATTGGAAAAGACCGCGACAACCATTTCAGGTTTGGAATTCAAGCAGTTGCTGATCCAGCTGCTGAACACGCAAACGATTTGCATTCGCTTCCGGCTGATTGGCGAGATGTGGATGCCGCATTTTGTGCGGGTTCATGCCGTGAATGAAAAAGTAGCCCTTTTTTACGAGGAAAAGAAGGATCGCTACAGCCTTGCCAAATTTAACAACATAATGCAGTTCGAGCTCGACGAACGTTTTCAGATTTTTCAACCGAACTATCACTACGACGTCATACCCTCCCCTGAACTGGAATAAAAAGGTCTTAAACCCGGCTGGAAAAAGACCCTAGTAATTTGTAGTGTAGACTTCCAGTTCTAAGAAGTATAAGCGGCTGTAAAAGAACCATACCACGGCCGGTTCATAGTGGAATGATTTTTTGAGCGCCCGAATTTTCTACACTTTTTGTGGAACTTACTCCAAACTACTGTACAAATGGCATATGAAATCAGCGGCTTATTCTTATCTCAAGGCAACTTTATTGTTTTCGCCTCCATAAACATCCATGTATGACAAAGATCCTCGACAATTTCATCGCCTTCATCACACCGAAAAGTCTGTCTACAACGGCGGGGCTACCGATTTCGACATCACAAAAGGCGATTGGAAGAATTTTTTCTTCAGCGTATCCAAAGGGAACAGTGGTCGGGATCTATTGTCCGGCACTGAGTGCCGGAATGCTGCTCGTTGGGGTCGAATCGATCATGACAGACAAGAGCGAAAACGTGATCGTCCTCAGGCCCTACGACGTGAGCGGAATTCTCCTGCAGCGCACACACATTTCCCTGGGTGAGATTACCGGGGCATGTCCGTTCGCTTGCAAATATGAAAACCCTCTTTTTCAAAAAGGAACCCGTGGCTAAATAACAATATCAAGTCTAAGTTGGCTGGCAGTCGGACTCATGCCTGACTGCCGTTCTTATTTGTCGCTTTTGACGATATCTTCCAACACTACCACCAGGTCGGTAAAGTTAGAAGGCTTGGTAATAAAAGTCTGCGCGCCCGACCGCTTGCACTCTTCAATTTCCTCAAGATGCCGCGTTGTCGAATAGCAAATGACTGGCACATGCTTCAACGTGGCCATCTGCTTGATCTTCTTGAGAAAATGGATGCCAGGGGTTTCCGGCAAATTCAGGTCAAGGAAAATGTAATCCGGCAAGATCGTTACCTCGTCGAGAAGCCGGAAAGCCTCGCGCACGCTCCGGGCCACGTACAGCAGTGCTTTATTGTCGGCAACCAGGAGCGCGTCCCGAAAAATTTCAATATCGTCCTCGTCGTCTTCGACATATAGGTAAGTCATGACTGTTTATTAGCTGGTTAGGGTCCGGGCAAGTTAATAATTTTCAGTTCATCGGCCGATGACACGTTGCCAAACTTGCTTGGCAACAAATAAAAAGCGGTCCCGGTCAGGACCGCATTCACATCTTCTTGCGGAGAGAGCGGGATTCGAACCCGCGATACCCTTTCGGGTATACACACTTTCCAGGCGTGCTCCTTCAACCACTCGGACACCTCTCCGAAAACCGTATAACAAACACCAGGTAAGCACACGCGCTCAGAATTCCTAAAATGGGCTTCCTGGCGAAAACGGGCACAAATAAATCAAGAAAATATGCCGTTTGCAAACCCAGGCCTAGGATGGTGTCAATTCGCCAGCAATATTTTTAACAAGGAGCTTACGGACCTGGGCTTCCGGGTGCGAGCCAAGCAACAACATGAGCTTTGTAACAGCCGCCTCCGTTGTCATGTCCGACCCTCCAATCACCCCGATTTCCTGAAGTTCACGGCTGGTTTCGTATTTGCCCTGAATCACCATACCCCCGGAACATTGCGAAATATTCAGGATGATCACCCCGCGGGCAACGACATCTTTCAACGCTTTTAACAAACACGACTGGGTCGGCGCGTTCCCCGACCCGTAGGTTTCCAGGATGACAGCCCTCAGGCCTTTCGTTTGCAACACCCCCTCTACGGTCGAGGCAGGGATACCCGGAAATAACTTCAGAATGGAAATATTGTTATCAAGCGTGGTGTGCACCGTCAGCTTGCTGCCA
>DASPNN010000158.1:0-3437 GCA_035626495.1 Chryseosolibacter sp. | reverse complement strand
TCATCCACATTCAGGTGATTGATGGAAACATCCTTCAACTCGAGAAATGGCTTGATCATCCCGGCCATTAGGATCGCGATTCCGGAGCAGAATATGATCATGGGAACATATTGGACCTGGTACCGGAAGTCAAAAGGGTTGCCGAAGATCACGAGCAGCCCCGCGGCAAGACAGATGGCCATCCATATAAAACCAATCCCATAGTTCTTGCGCACACGCGAAAAGCGTGAGACCGACCTTTCAGTGATCATGCTGACAATGAGCCTTTCATTTATTTCCTGGGTTGCCTGGAGCCGGCGATCATACACTTTCCAGGCGGCCTTCAGTTCATCCAAGTTCATAGTTATGACGTTTAATGATCTGTTCAAGTTTTGATTTAATACGATTCAGCTTTACGCCGACGTTGGAGGAGGTGATGCCCATGATCTCGGCGATCTCCTTGTAACTTTTTTCCTCCAGGTAAAGCATGACGAGCGCTTTTTCAATTCGCGACAGATGTTCTATCGCAAGCTGCAGCGTATGAGCATGCGGATCACCTTCCGGTAATGCCGGAACATCGGGAATACGGAAACTTTCGTTCGACAGGGTCGAGCGTTCAGGTCGTCTGATCTCCTTGCGGAACTGGGAGATCGCGGTGTTCAGCGCCACGCGATACATCCATGTTGAGGGAAGGGAGTCTCGGCGAAAAGAAGGAAACGATTTCCATAGCTGGAGAACGATATCCTGGAACAGGTCATCGATCGCGTACTGATCGCGTCCATAAAGTCGGCACACTTTATAGATGATACCGCGGTGTTTGTTGATCATTTCGACAAATTCCTGTTCCATCTTGCCTGATTTGCCCAGTATGTCGGATTCGCTGTCCGTTTCTTACACCCGTTTAAGAAATTCTTTTGTTCTCCATGTCGCATACCGTCAAAAAATACTGTTCGACTTTCGGGCAAAAATGATCAATTTTGCAGCTTTCAATTTAACGGATGACCAATTCTACGGAAGCAGACGAGCGGGAATATCTTGAGGAAATCAAAGAAAAGCTAAAACACGCCATTCAACGGGTAAATGAATCCGTCAAACAGTTCTCCGAAGACCTGCGGCGAAGCAAGCAGTATATTCATGAACACCAGTCCGGAATGGACGAGGCCGACATGGTTGCGGCCGGCCAATCGATCAACCGCATGGCCTTCACCGGCGAATCGGCGGTGTTGCGAAAACGCCGGCTGATCAAACTCACAAGTTCTCCATACTTCGGCCGGATCGATTTCCGGGCATCGGGGGAGCCGGTAGAAACACCGGTTTACATTGGGCTGCACTCGTTTTCCGACGAGAACATGCGCTCGAATTTGATTTACGACTGGCGTGCGCCTGTGTCCTCCATGTTTTATGACTTCGAACTCGGACCGGCGTCCTATCGTACACCTTCCGGCGATATCGAAGGCGAAATCCTGCTGAAACGTCAGTACCGGATTCGCGATGGCAGGATGGAATTCATGATTGAAAACGCCGTGAATATCCAGGACGACGTGTTGCAGAAGGAACTGAGCAAATCCTCCGATGACAAGATGAAAAATATTGTCGCGACCATTCAACGCGACCAGAATGCCGTGATTCGCAACGAGACGTCTACAGTCATGATCATACAGGGAGTGGCGGGCTCTGGAAAGACCTCCATTGCCCTTCACCGGATTGCGTTTCTACTTTACCGTTTCCGGGACACCATTGAATCAAAGGATATTCTCATCATTTCTCCCAACAAGGTTTTCGCCGACTACATTTCCAACGTTCTTCCTGAGCTGGGCGAAGATCAGATCCCGGAGATGGTCATGGAAGAGCTGGCGGCCGAGCTGCTGGAACACAAGGTGCCGTTTCAGAGTTTTTTCGAGCAGGTCTCATTGTTATTGGAGGGCAATGACCCCGGATATGTGGAGCGCATCCGGTTCAAATCGACTTTTGAATTCCTGAGCAAGCTAAACCAGTATATCATTCACCTGGAAAACAACTTTTTTCAGCCTACCGAATTGCGTGTAGGTAAGACCGTTGTCCCTCACCCGTTCATTCTCGAGCGCTTTAAGGCCTACCACCGGATCCCGTTGCTGAAACGCATTCCGGAACTGGTCAGGGAAATCCAACAATATGTTCGCAATGAGGTCCGGCGCAAATTAAGTGGACAGGAGAAAGCCCAGATCTGGCAGGCGCTGCCACAAATGTTCAATACTGACAACGTCCAGGATCTGTATCGCAATTTTTTCCATTGGATGAAAAAGGAGACGATGTTCGTTATGGCACCGGATGGGATGCTCGAATATGCAGACGTCTTTCCACTCATCTACTGCAAGCTCCGCCTTGAAGGAATCCAGTCCTTGGACCACGTTAAACACTTGCTGGTGGATGAAATGCAGGACTATACGCCCGTTCAATACGCCGTGTTGTCCAGGGTGTTCAAATGCAAAAAGACCATCCTTGGAGACATTAGCCAGACCGTCAACCCGTACAGCTCCTCATCGTCGGAGGTAATCCACCGGGTCTTTCCGCAAGCAGATACCGTCAAGCTCCTTCGCAGCTATCGCTCAACCTGGGAGATTACCAGATTTGCCCAACACATCAAGGCCAACCCGGACATCATCCCGATGGAACGACATGGACCAGAACCGGCGATCAAGGGCTTTGGCAGCAATATTGAAGAGCTCGCCGAGATCCGCCGGCTGATGACTTTTTTCAAGACATCGGGCTACCAGTCTATGGGCATTATCTGCAAGACCCACGACCAGGCCGAGTTTGTCATGGATGAGCTTAAGTCGGCAGAGGTGAGCCTCCTTACACCCGACACCACCGCGTTCAAGCATGGAATTATGATTACAACCGTCCACCTGTCAAAAGGCCTCGAGTTCGACCAGGTGATCGTTCCGTTTGCGTCCGCGCGCAACTATGCAACGGACCTGGACCGGGGTATGTTATACATCGCCTGTACACGGGCCATGCACGAGTTAACGCTTACGTATTCAAAAGACAAATCTCCTTTTATCTAAGTGGTGCGTCGATGCGCGGCATGTACTTCACTCGTTGTGAAACCATCTCAAATTGCGACTGCGGAGACGATTGCTAAAGTCAATTGCTCGGGCAGATCCCAAAACGTCGAATCGCGCGGCAACCGCACCCGGCATATGCCAATAAATCGTATCTTGTGTATTTATTACATTTATAAATGACCAAATTATTAGCCTTTGGGCTTGCTATTATTCTGTCGGGTTCAATTGTCGGGAAAGCGCAGGTTCTGATCAACGAAATCTGTCCTGCGAACGCAGACGTTCTATACGATCTGCAGTATTATAATTTTTCACCCTGGGTCGAGCTCTACAATGCGGGGAGCTCGCCGGTAAATGTCGGCGGCTATTTTCTTTCGGACGACGACGCCGCCAAAACGAAATGGCAAATCCCTGCCG
>DASPNN010000157.1:0-2244 GCA_035626495.1 Chryseosolibacter sp. | reverse complement strand
CTCCAGGCCAATGTTCTCGAGGTTTGTTGTGATACCCACTGCCGACAACACGATGTCAGTTTCGATCTTGATTTCACCCGTGGGGGTTTTTACGGTCGCAACACAACCTTTCCCGGACGTGTCAACTTTAGTAACCTCGGAATTCACATGGATAATCATTCCTGATTTCTTGAACGACTTCTCCAGGGCCTTGGAAACTTCTTCATCTTCAACGGGAACAATGCGCGGAAGGAACTCGACGATCGTCACTTCCGAGCCCAGCGCCTGGTAGAAATAAGCAAACTCGACACCGATGGCTCCCGAGCCCACCACAAGGAGTTTTTTGGGTACCGATTCCAGGATCATTGCCTCGCGATATCCAATGATTTTTTTTCCATCGATCTTCATCGACGGCAGCTCGCGCGATCTCCCGCCGGTGGCGACGATGATGTGCTTGGCTTCGTAATCGGTCTTTTTTCCATTGGCATCAACCTCGACTTTACCGCCCTTTTTCAGTTTTGCGTAGCCCTCGATCAAATCGATCTTATTTTTCTTGAACAGGAATTGGACTCCTTTGCTATTGCTCCCGGCAACTTCCCTGCTTCTTTTGACCATTCCTGGCAGGTCTGCTTTGTATTCTTTTACTTCAACACCATAATCTTTAGCGTGCTTGATGTATTCAAAAACGTTTGCACTCTTCAGTAACGCCTTTGTCGGGATGCAGCCCCAATTCAGGCAGATTCCGCCGATCTCCGCTTTCTCTACAACAGCCACTTTCAATCCCAGCTGGGAAGCACGGATCGCAGCCACATAACCGCCAGGACCACTGCCGATTACGATCAAATCATATTTTGACATAGTGTTGGATTTAAAAATTTTCGGAGCCAAAGATAAACCGCAGTTTTATGAATAAAAAAAGGAATTTAATGGACCCCCTGCCGCGTTCACCGCCATCATATTGTGGTATTTTTGGAGTGAAACTTGCGTGTTGGACGATAAACCCTGCTAACCTATGAACCAGATTGGCCGTCATCTCAAGTTAGTCTGCGCGGTAGCCATCCAGCTGTGTTTCCTTTTTCCTTCGGCCGCCCAAGATCAACCCACACCGCCGGCGAAGCCAGCGCGCGTCGAGATTATCAAGACTGATGATTCGGTCCTGCGCGGACAGCTTCTGGGTGTAAAGCGCGACACGGCCACATTCAGGAACGACCAGGGCATCGAGTCGAGGATCCCCATGAATGAAATACGTAAAATCGACTACGCTGTAACAAAACGTAGTGATTATTGGCACGACTCCCCGAATGCGCTGCGCTATCTGATCTCCCCGACCGCCTGGCCACTCGAGCAGGGTGAAGTTCTTTGGCATAACACGTACCTGATCCTGAATTCCATCCAGGTGGGTGTCTCCGACGACATCACGATCGGCGGAGGAGCTGACGTATTTTCCGGGAATTTGTTTTTCTTTAACGCCAAGGCACACCTGCTTAGCAAGCCTACCTACAAGTTTTCCATCGCATTGAACTATTTCCATTTGCCCGAAGATTTTTTAGAGAATGTTGCAGGGGATGACCTTCGCGATCTGGGTATGGTCTATGGCCTTGGGACCTGGGGAAACAGCAATCACCATTTCACCGTTGGGGCGGGGTATCTGATTTTGAAATCCGAGCTTCTCCCTCCGATTGTTTCAGTTGGGGGCACCACGCGATTTACAAAGAATTTTGCGCTCGTTACCGAGAACTGGTTCCTTTTTGTTGGACAACAACATGTGGATGTGCCGGTGATCATTTCAGCCGGAATCCGGTACATCGGCGAGCGGAGCAGCGTGGACGTTGCCTTCTATGGGGACCATGAATTTTCCGGCGAGATCGCCATCCCGTATTTTTCGTACTCGATCCGCCTGGGCGATTATTAGGAACCACCACTTCAATTCCGATCATTTTTATATTTTTGGCCCTTCAACCATTTACCCGCATATGAAATTACTCCAGGGAAAAAACGCGCTGGTTACCGGCGCCTCGAAAGGTATCGGTCGCGCGATTGCTTTGAAATACGCCGAGCACGGAGCGAACGTCGCTTTTACTTATCTGTCAAGTGTGGAACAGGGACAGGCGCTGGAAAAAGAATTGACCGCCAAGGGCATCAAAGCCAAAGGATACCGCTCTGACGCCTCTGACTTTGCCCAGGCGGAAAAGCTGGTCAACGATGTGATCGCCGATTTTGGCAGTCTTGACATACTGGTAAACAACGCAGGTATCACGATGGATA
>DASPNN010000156.1:0-10109 GCA_035626495.1 Chryseosolibacter sp. | reverse complement strand
TCACCCTGATGCTGACCCTGGCAGCCGCGACCGTGCTCGCCCAGGAAAAGAAACCATGGCAAGGCAAATTCGAGCAGCTCGATCAGCTTCTGCCGACACCGAATGAATACCGGTCGGCTTCCGGCGCTCCCGGAGGCAGATACTGGCAGCAACGCGCGGACTATGCGATCGATGCCGAGATAGATGAATCCAGGAATATCCTGACCGGAAAAGAGACGATCACGTACTACAACAATTCACCGGAATCGCTGCGGTTTCTATGGCTGCAGCTTGACCAGAATATCAACAAAAAAGGCAATGAAGATTTTGGCGACATCTTCGGAGGCATGAAAGACTCGCTGACCGCATTGAATATGCAGTACCTAACGCGACCGATCGAGTTCGAAGCCGGCTACACCATTAAATCCGTGGCGGACAAAGCCGGGAAGAATCTTTCAGCGACCGTCAATAACACCATGATGCGTGTCGACCTTCCGACACCGGTCAAGCCGGGAGAGGTTTATACTTTCACCGTCGAGTGGTCTTATCCGATTACGAACCGCGCACTGTTTTTACTTTCCCGCGAAGGATACGAGCATTTTCCGGAAGACAACAACAACGTCTACCTTATTGCGCACTGGTTCCCCCGAATGTGCGCGTTTGATGATTACGAAGGCTGGCAGAATAAACAATTCCAGAGGCTTGGCGAGTTTGCGCTGGAATTTGGCAACTACAAAGTAAATCTCACGGTGCCCGCCGATCACATCGTTGCGTCGACAGGAACCCTTTTGAACGGGAAAGAAGTGCTGTCGGCTACGGAATTAAGCCGCTTTGAAAAAGCGAAGACTTCCTTCGATAAGCCATTGTTTATTGTGACTGAAGAGGAGGCCCGCGCCAAAGAAAAAACAAAGTCGACTTCGAAAAAAACCTGGAGATTCCAGGCCGACAACGTCCGTGATTTCGCCATGGCGAGCTCGCGGAAATTCATCTGGGATGCGCAAGCGGTTAAACTCCCGACGAATATGGTGCTGGCCATGTCGTTTTATCCCAAGGAAGGATTGCCGGTATGGCCCGAAGAGTCAACCAAAGCCGTAAAGAATGCCCTGGAGATCTATTCGAAATACACCTTCGATTATCCCTACCCGGTGGCTATTTCCGTAAACACTTCAAACATCGGGATGGAGTTTCCGATGATCAGCTTCAATGGCGGACGGCCGAGCAATGGAAAAATGAGTGAAAACCGTAAGAAGGGAATGATCGGCACGATCGTCCACGAGGTGGGCCATAATTATTTTCCGATGATTGTCAGCTCCGATGAGCGGCAATGGTTCTGGATGGATGAGGGCTTGAACACATTCCTGCAGCACATGACGGAGGAGCAACGGTATGGCTGGGATGCTTCGGCGAAAGATATTGTTCCCTATATGAAAGGGGAGAAAAACATGTTGAAACCTGTGATGAGCACCTCCGATAACGTGGAGCTTTTCCAAATTGGAAATAATGCCTATAACAAACCATCTGCTGCCCTGTACATACTCCGGGAGACTGTGATGGGTCCGGAATTGTTCGATCGCGCATTTAAAGAATATGCAACCCGATGGATGTACAAACATCCCAAACCTGCCGATTTTTTCCGTACGATGGAAGACGCATCCGCCGTGGACCTTGAATGGTTCTGGCGGGGTTGGTTTTACATTACCGATAATGTCCACATTGCTGTCGAGCATGTGAAATGGTTCCGGCTCAAAACCCAGCAGACCGACCTGGAGAACAAAGGGAAGAGTGTCAAAGCAGGTGACCTGACGAAAAAAGATGACAAAGTTTCAGACGATTTCAGTGCCGGTCCGCAGGAGTTCACACTCATCAATACGCCTGAGCAGTTTTACGGCGAGTTTCGCAGCCGGCTGGATGACAACCAGATCCGGCAAAAGCTGGAAGGAAAAAATATCTATGAAGTCAAATTCAAGAACGTCGGTGGCCTGGTCATGCCACTGGTGATCGAATGGACTTTCAAGGACGGTTCGAAAGAAATCGAGCGGATCCCGGCAGAGATCTGGAGGATTAACGAAAGCGAGGTGACGAAGGTATTTGTCAAGGACAAGGAAGTGACCAATATTGTCCTGGATCCGAACTTTGAGCTGGCGGACACGGAAATGACGAATAACGTATTTCCAAAAAAGGAAACCGAGTCGAAGTTTGACCAGTACAAGAAGACAAACTGACGATGCCGTGCGCTGAAGTTGTTTGGATCAGCCCCCGAACAGCTTCAGCGTCCTTTCAAGGTCTACGTTGCCGCCGGAGAAAATCACTCCAACTTTTTTTCCGGTGAATTTGGCCTTCTCTTTCAGAACTGCGGCAAGAGGCACCACGCCCGACGGCTCAACGACTACTTTCAGCCTTTCCCAAACTAGCTTCATCGCTTCAACAATCTCCGGGTCAGTAACGGTGATCACCTCGCGCACGTGATCGCGGATGATGGGAAATGTCTTGTCACCCAATGAGGTCAGCAATCCGTCGGCGATGGTGTCGGACTGTGACTTTTCAATCTTTCCGCTTTGCAGGGAACGAAAGGCGTCGTCGGCGCCGGCAGGTTCTGCAGCAATAACATATGTCGTTGGAGAAAAGAATTTGGCTGCCAGCGCCGTGCCGCTCAGCAAGCCTCCGCCGCCAACTGGTGCAATGATAAAATCCAGTCCCGGAATATCCTCAAAGAATTCTTTGGCCGCAGTCGCCTGACCGGTAATCACGTCAAAGTTATTGAATGGGTGAATTTCCGTTGCGCCCGTCTTACGGATCACCTCCGCGAGTGTCGACTCGCGGGAGTCCAGGGTCGGCTCACATTCGAAGATTTCTCCGTCTGATTCGCGTACGCCCTTTTTCTTGATGGCAGGTGCCGTCTTAGGCATCACAATGTACGATTTCATTCCAAGGATCTTGGCTGCGCGTGCGATAGCCTGGGCGTGATTTCCGCTGGAGTGGGTGGCAATGCCCAGCGCCTTTTTTTCTTCAGGGATCCGAAGCGCCGCGTTTGTAGCCCCACGCGCCTTGAATGCACCGACGTGCTGGAGATTTTCACACTTGAAAAAAATCCGGCATCCCGCCATGGCGTCGATGGCTTCCGACACCAGGACCGGTGTCCTGCGAACATAGGGGCGGATCCGTTCGTGGGCCGCTGCAATTGTTTCTTTTGTGATCATTTCTTGTCTTTTTAACCTGTCAATGTGCGTCGAGCCAGTTGTCGCCGACGCCGACCTCGACTTCCATAGGGACTTCCAATTTCACGGCACTTCGCATGAGCTCCCGGACATTTTCAGTAACGATATCAACTTCGTCGTTGTGCACATCGAAGACAAGCTCGTCATGAACCTGCATGGTCATTTTCGTTTTCAGCTTTTCCCGCATCAGCCACGCGTGGATGTTCACCATGGCAATTTTGATAATGTCTGCCGCGCTGCCTTGGATGGGCGCATTGATCGCGTTGCGCTCGGCGAAACCCCGGGTTGACACATTGCGGGAATTGATATCGCGCAGGTAGCGCCGCCTCCCAAAAATAGTTTCGACGAACTCTTTTTCCCGGGCCTTATTGATGGAATCATCCATGTAACGCTTGATTGCCGGAAATTCCTGGAAATACGCTTTGATGATCTCCGACGCTTCCGAACGTGAGATGCCAAGGTTTTGCGCCAGCCCGAAGGCGGAGCTTCCGTAGAGAATGCCGAAATTCACTTCCTTTGCTTTTCGCCGCATGTCCGGAGTCACCTGTTCCAGGGGTACATTGAAAACTTTAGCTGCCGTTGTAGTGTGGATATCTCGTTTGGTTCGGAACGCTTCGATCATGGTCTCGTCTCTGGCGAAGGACGCGGCAATGCGCAGCTCGATTTGTGAGTAATCGGCCGACATGAATTTGTAATCTTCGTTGCGCGAAACAAATGCGCGGCGTATCTGCCTGCCTTTTTCGGTCCGGATGGGGATGTTCTGCAGGTTTGGATTGTTGGAGCTCAGCCTTCCCGTTGCGGCCACCGCCTGGCGGTAGTCGGTGTGGATTCGCCCGTCGTACTGGCTGATCATCTTAGGCAACGCCTCCAGGTATGTCGACCGCAATTTGTCATAAACGCGGTAGTCGAGGATCTTTTTTGCGATCTCGTGCTGGGCCGACAAACCGACGAGAATATCTTCACCGGTGGCGTATTGACCGGATTTGGTTTTTTTCGGTTTCTCGCCGAGCTTCATTTTTTCAAAAAGCACTTCGCCCAGCTGTTTGGGCGATCCGATATTGAATTCGACGCCCGCAAGCTCAAAGATCTCGCGTTGTACTTTTTCGGTTTCCACCCGTAGCTCGTCGGCCATCCTGTTGAGTGCCTTCGTGTCGACCTTGACTCCCTCGTGTTCCATGGCGGCGAGCACCTTAACGAGGGGCATCTCAATGTCGGCCATCAATTTTTCATGACCGCGATTGCTGAGTTCTTTCAGAACCGGCTCCCTCAATTGAAAGATCTTATCCACACGTTCGCACACCTGATTCTTTTGTCTAGAGTCCGGATCTGCGAGCAGGTCGTAATTCAGAAACTGAGAGCACAGCGACTGCAGGTCATGGGCTGCCTCCGGCTCGATCAAATAATGGCCAAGCATCGTATCGAACATGGGGCCATGCACCACAATGCCATACTTTCTCAGGACCAGAAGGGAGCTTTTCAAGTTGTGCCCGATTTTAGTGATCTCCGCTTTTTCAAAAAACGGCTTTAGCTCGGCGGCGATTTTTTCCGCCTCTTCCTGCAAGCCGATGGGTATGAAGTGGGCTTCGCCGGTTTCGAAAGAGAAAGCAATGCCCTTGAGCTGATGATCAAAATTCGGAGCGTTGTCCGTTACCGATTCAATGGCGACGATTTTTTGCGACAACAATTTTTCGAGCAATGCCCCCCGCAATTCCGGGACGTCGACCAGGTAATATTTGGCAGTGTCTTGATCGAACGTTTTTTTGTCAGGAGATACTTCCGCGACGGGTTTGGCGAACATCGACAGCTGGGCGTTACTCTTTTGCGCGGGTGCGGCTGGTACATTCGGAAGGTTTTCGAAAGCGCGGCCGGCAATGCCTTTGAACTCAAGGTCGTCGAAGATGGGTTTCAGGATATCATAAACGGGGCCGGTGTAGCGCAGTTGTTCCTCATCAAATTCTATTGGCACATCGGTGATGATCGTGGCCAGTTTCTTGGACAAAATCGCCTGCTCGCCATATTGGGTGAGCAGCTCTTTTTGTTTGCCCTTCAGCTCGTGGGCGTTGGCGACCGCATTCTCGACCGAACCGTACTGCTTGATCAGCAGCGCGGCCGTCTTTGGGCCGATGCCCGGGATCCCCGGGATGTTGTCGGAGCTGTCACCTTGCAACCCGAGAATATCGCGTACCTGACCCACATCACTGATGTCCCATTTTTCGCAAACTTCCTTCGGGCCAAGTATGTCGACTGCATTGCCCATGTATGCCGGCTTGTAGAGAAACACACAGTCGTTGACCAACTGGCCGAAGTCCTTGTCGGGAGTCATCATGTAGACTTCAAACCCCTTTTTACAGGCCTCGCTGGCAATGGTGCCGATGATATCATCTGCTTCATAGCCGTCGAGCTCCAGGATCGGAATGTTGAAACCGCGGATGATCTCCTTGACTTTCGGGATGCCATAGCGAATGTCTTCCGGCGTCTCCTGGCGCGTTGCTTTGTATTCTGAAAAAATATCGTCTCTGAAAGTTTTTGCCGAAGTGTCGAATGCCACTGCAATATGCGTGGGCTTTTGCTTCTGGATCACTTCAAGCAACGTGTTGGTGAAGCCAAACGGGACGGATGTATTGATTCCCTTCGAGTTGATTCGTGGTGTTTTGGTAAATGCAAAATGCGCCCGGTATACCAACGCATATGCATCGAGAAGAAATAGCTTTTTGTCCGGTTTTGTCATGCCGTAAATTAAAGGGTTCCGGACAAAGAATGACGGTAATTTCCGCGAGTTCCAAAAAAAAATTTCTAGATTGATTTCTCATGATGACGCCACTTAAAAGCTTCCTTCATTGGGAGAAAAAAACACCAGGCAATACCTTCCTGAGACAACCCATTGCAGGCCAGTGGCATACTTACAGTTTCGCCGCGGCCGGTGACGAAGTCAGGCGGATCGCTGCTGCGCTTCATGAACTTAAATTGCCTGCGGAAAGCCGCGTGGCCATCCTGTCAAAGAATTGCGCCCACTGGATCATGGCTGATCTTGCCATCATGATGTCAGGACATGTCAGCGTACCGGTGTATCCGACACTTTCCTCTGCGGGCATTCGCGAACTTCTTACCCATAGTGAAGCGGCGGTGATCTTTATTGGTAAGCTCGATGATTTTGACAGTCAGAAAGACGGAATTTCCGCCGCCTTGATCCGGATCAGTTTTCCGTTGTACGGTGCACGCGAAGGATTACAGTGGGATGAGCTGCTCAGAAAGCATCAGCCCGCGACAGCGCTGCCTGCGCCACGCCATGATGCGGTAGCCACTGTGATGTATTCTTCCGGAACAACGGGAACACCGAAAGGTGTGATGCTTACCCACGAGGCCTTCGGTTATGTCGGCGACCGGGTGAAAACTCATTTGAAGATGCGCGACCGCGAGCGCTTCTTCTCTTACCTTCCGCTCAGCCACATTGCCGAAAGAGCGTTGATGGAAATGACGGCGCTCGCCACCGGAAGCTCCATTTCTTTTGCCGAATCCCTTGACAGGTTTCAGGAGAATCTGCAGCACGAGAAACCGACAATTTTTGGAGGCGTGCCGCGGATCTATGCGAAATTTCACGAAGCGATCTTGAAAAAAATTCCTCAGGGCAAGCTAGATCGTTTATTGAATATTCCACTGCTAAGAACTTTGATCCGGCGCACGATCCGGGCGAAACTGGGATTGTCACATGCGCGCGTGATCGTCACCGGCGCCGCGCCCATGCCGGTCACCCTTCTGGAATGGTTCAAACGCCTGGGCATTCCGATCCGCGAGGTCTACGGTATGACGGAGAATACGGCGTTTTCGCATGCCAACTTTCTCGATATCCGCATTGGAACAGTAGGCCAGCCGTGGCCAGATGTGGAGGCAAAGCTTGGTGAGGATGGAGAAGTGCTTGTCCGTCATCCTGCACTCATGAAGGGTTACTTCCGCGACGCTGAAATCACCGCGCGCGTATTCACCGCAGACGGCTTTTTGAGAACAGGCGATCAGGGAACAATTGACAGCGAGGGATTTTTAACGATCATCGGCCGGGTAAAGGACCAGTTCAAAACCGACAAGGCCAAATTTGTTGCGCCCGCGCCCATCGAAATGAAATTACTGTCCAACCCGGACATTGAACAAGTTTGCGTAGTGGGTCTGGGATTGCCGCAGCCAATTGCGCTGATGGTGCTCGCCGGCAATGCGAAGGAAAAGAATGCGGATGAAATTTCCGCAGGGATTGCCAGGACAGTCCACGACGTAAACCGCGGGCTCGAAGGCTATGAACAGGTCGAAAAGGCCGTTGTCGTCCGGGATGGGTGGACGCTGGAGAACGGATTGCTGACCCCGTCGCTCAAACTCAAGCGAAATGAAATCGAAAAAATGTATTCTCCAAAATATAAAACCTGGTATGAAAAAGATTCACTCATCGTTTGGGATCATCATACGGGCAACGATCCTCGTCCTGCTGCTCGCGCATGAGCCGGCGCGTGCACAGGAGTTGTTACACTTTTAACGGAAACAAGGAGAATTCGCGCGAATTGTTTGAAAGGCTCTCCGGCAGCCTGCTGCTAGTCTTTCAATTGGCCTGTGATCACGCGGTCATACGTGATAAAATCTGTGTTGATAGGCTCGAAGCCTTTTTGCCTCAGCAACATCGCGATCTGCGCCCGGTGATACGACGAATGGTTCACCAGATGGATCATAATCATCTCGACATTATTGGTGTAGGGATCACCAACATAGTTTTTGTAGGTGAGCTCGCGGTTGAAATCGTCCGTACTTTCCACAAACTCAAGCCACTGGCGCGCAATGTTCTCCGACATAGGAATGAGCTGGTCTAACGTGTACTCACCCCAAAGCTTGACGTCGGCAGGTGGCAAACCCTTGATGCGGTGCAGCCAGAGAAACTGGGCCGCGACCACGTGACCAAGAAGAGACAGGATCTTTTGGTCCGAAACCTGCTGACGAACCAAAGTCCCAATGACCCGCTTAGTCGCCCACGCGTTATACTGGTAAAGTTTTAAGAAATATTTTTTCATGGCAAGAGACAAAATTAAAGTGTTGCGCTGGCCTGTTGATACGGCCGCAAGATACACTGCAAAACATTTTTGGAATTAAAATCTTTAACGATTAACGGTCGTTAGGAAAAATTGTGCCCTCAGCGGAAAATCGCTTTCTCCTGCCATCATTATTTCCTAAATTAAATAGGTTTTCATCATGAGATCTTTCCGCCCCCTCGCCATCATTGTTGCAGCAGCTTTAGTCATCGCTTTCGTGGCGTGGTGGCGTGGAGGCGATCGCGTTTTCGGCGACAACGCGATGCCCGATGTCGTTAGCTATAACTTTCACATCCGACCGATTCTGTCCGACCGCTGCTTCAAGTGTCACGGACCGGATGCCGGTCAGCGAAAGGCGGGCTTGCGCCTCGACACAGAACAGGGCCTTTACCAGGCGCTGAATGACGATCCCGGTAAAGTGGTTGTCCCAGGCGATCCCGGCCATTCGGCGCTCTTCAACCGGATCTCGAGCGCAGACACCGCTTTCGTAATGCCGCCGCCCGCTTCACGTTTATCACTCGCACCCGATGAAATCGCGCTTATCAAAAAATGGATCGCGCAGGGTGCCAGGTATGAGCGACACTGGTCGTTTCTCCCCCCTGAAAAATCGGCCATTCCTTCTTTTGACAACGACTGGATACGCAACGAGATTGATGCCTTCACACTGCCGGCCATGAAGCAGCATGGCCTGGAGCCCAACGGCGAAGCCGATAAGGAGCGTCTGCTCAAACGGGTCTGCCTCGATCTGACCGGGTTACCGCCTTCTCCGGAAATGCAAAAGAAATTTATTGAAAACGACTTACCATCAGCGTACGAGATGGTTGTTGATCAGTTGCTGGCCTCGAGGCACTATGGAGAAAAAATGGCGATTTCATGGCTTGATGTTGCCCGGTATGCCGACTCGCATGGCTACCAGGACGATGGCCTGAGGACAATGTGGCCATGGCGCGACTGGGTCATCCACGCATTCAACGAAAATTATCCCTTTGACAAATTCATCACCTGGCAGCTTGCCGGCGATCTCCTGCCCCAGCCTACCAAGGAGATGTTGCTGGCGACCGGCTTTAACCGAAACCACAAGATCACCCAGGAGGGCGGCGTGATCGATGAAGAATACCGCATCGAGTACGTTACCGATCGCACCAATACCTTTGGGAAGGCGTTTCTCGCCATTACGTTTGAGTGCGCGAAGTGCCATGATCACAAGTACGATCCCATTTCGCAGCGCGATTATTTCAGCACGTTCGCTTTTTTCAACCAGGTAAATGAAAAAGGTCTTGTCGGCGATATCCAGCTCGCATCGCTGGCTGATCCGCCGAAAATCGAGATCACCAGTGAGGACGTGCAGAGCATCTTGAAATTTGTGAACAAGAAACAGAAAGAAAACGTGCCGGTGATGATCATGAGGGACAGCAGCGCACGACGGCCCACGCACATATTGAAACGCGGAGCCTACGATGCGCCTGGGGACCCCGTTGATTTTGGAGTGCCCGCTCAGATCATGGAATTTGACACCACGAAGTTTGAGAAAAACCGTCTCGGACTGGCGCGGTGGCTGGTGGATGCCCGCAATCCTCTGACAGCACGCGTCTTCGTCAACCGCATCTGGCAAGAATTCTTTGGACGGGGAATCGTGAAAACATCCGGCGATTTTGGCATGCAGGGTGAACTTCCCACGCACCCTGCACTGCTCGATTGGCTTGCCGTCGACTTCGGAACGAATGGGTGGAACGTGAAGCGGCTCGTGAAGCAGATCGTCATGTCGGCCACCTATCGGCAGTCTGCGGAAGTAACACCAAACAAACTTTCTGTCGACCCCGAAAACATTTTTCTTTCGCGCGCGCCGCGGTTGAGA
>DASPNN010000155.1:0-5075 GCA_035626495.1 Chryseosolibacter sp. | reverse complement strand
CTATGGATTCGACATCCATAAGTTCTGTGACCGGTTCAGCCTCAATCCCATTGAAGTCTATAATGCATTGAAAAAACTGGAAGAAGAAGGTATTGTTCAGTTCAATGAAAGTTTTTACAGTCCGTCGTTGCTCCATTTTGAGGTTGATCATGGCGCGCTTTACCAGTTCCAGGTTGCCAACGCGAAATTCGATGAGCCCTTGAAAATGCTCCTGCGCTTGTACGGGGGCGAATTATTTTCCGGGTTTGTTAAGATTAACGAGCCAAACATTGCAAGAGCGCTGCAGACGACTCCTGCCGAAACGGTAGCGATGTTGAAGCATCTTGCCGACCTGGGCATCGTGTCTTACATGCCGGTGAAAGATGAGCCTCAGGTCACGTTCGTCATGCCCAGGCAGGACGCTGACAAGCTGCCCGTCGACCGCGGCCGCCTTGAGCAGCGACGGTTGCTCATTCTGGGTAAGTTGAAGGCGATGATAGGCTACACCGTATCGACGCATCAGTGTCGCATGCAGATGATCCAGGATTATTTTAACGAAGTGTCCACCCACCCGTGCAACATCTGTGACGTGTGTATCGGTAAACGAAAGAAGGACAATTTGACCGCGTTTAAAAAGATAAAAACTGAAGTTTTAAATGTTTTGTTGAACGAATCCATGCACATCGAAAAACTTGAGGAACGGCTCGCACCCCGCGATACAGAGCTCTTTATCGACGCGGTCCGGGAAATGGTTGACGAAGGGACGATTGAATATGACCAAGCGTGGCGGCTCAAAGCCTCTGGCGCTGGCAGGAAGCTATAGCTCGATCCGGTGCAGCAGCGTGAATCGCATAACGTGGCGGTTGAAGAAATCTGAAGTCGCGAACCGCTGCTGGTGAATGTAGATGTATCCCGGTTCAATTGTGATCTTCTTTGACAGGATGAAGTCGGCTGAAAAATAAATGCGGTTTTGATCAAAAAA
Organism: Chryseosolibacter sp.; assembly: GCA_035626495.1. Lineage (GTDB taxonomy): Bacteria > Bacteroidota > Bacteroidia > Cytophagales > Cyclobacteriaceae > Chryseosolibacter. The sequence goes on along the minus strand of DASPNN010000155.1, from coordinate 4,114 downwards.
GTTCTGCCGGTGGTTGACCATGACCTCGTCCGCGAGTCGCGCAATAAGGAACGGCTTTTCGTTTCTTTTCAACACGGGAATACGAAGCTGTAAGCGGTACCGGAATCGCGCCGTAAAGTCCGAAGCCTCGAATACCGATATGTCTTTGTGCTGTTCAAAAAAGCGGTTGTCCACACGGATGCGTTGCTGGATCTGCCAGCGACCGACCGGTAGCTCATACGTTATTTCAGCAACGGGCCGCATTTCGAATGTCGCGTGCCCGACCGGGTTTTCCGGGAATTGCGCGTAGGCCCATGAACAGGTCAGGCCTCCGGCAACGTCCCATCTGCCGATTCTGAAATGCACGCGAGAATGGGTGATCAGCTGATTTTGGACGTCGGCCCCAAGGAAACGGCGATTATCGATCTCATTGTTCAGGTACAGGGTCGGCGAGAAGATGAGCTGGTTCTGATAACGGATCCAGTATAGCGATTGGGTGGTGGTCTCTTGTGCGCACGCACCGTGAAACCAGAGTGCGCAAAACAAAAGGAGGGCCGTGACTTTACCGGGCAAGCAGTTCCTGTGCATTTTCGATCGCTACTTTTGAAGGCGTGGCGCCGCCGATCATTTTGGCAATTTCTTCGACTCGCTCCGCATCGTCAAGCTTCCGGATGCTGCTGATCGTTTTCTTGTCGGAATTGTCCTTGTAAACAAAGTAGTGCGTGTCGCCTTTTGCGGCAATTTGCGGAAGGTGGCTGATGGTGATCAATTGATGACGTTGTGACATGGCTACCATCATGTTGCCCAACCGGATGGCGATCTCTCCTGAAACGCCATTGTCAATCTCATCCAGGATCAGAGTCGGCATTGCTGTTTTTTCCGCCATCACATATTTGATGCAAAACATGAGTCTAGAAAATTCGCCGCCTGAAGCAACCTGTGCCAGCGGACGAACTCCAATGCCTTTGTTTGCGCTAAACAACACTTCGATGCGATCCGCCCCGGACGAGGACGGTTCGGATGGCGCGCACTCGATGCGAAGCTCTGCATTCGGAATTCCAAGCTCCCTGAGCAGCTTGACAATTTGTTTTGTGAGCGGGTCAAAGGTTTTTCTTCGCGAATCCGTCAGGCGGGCGGCCTGTTGACCGAGCTCGTTTTCGGCGGCCAACAGCGCCTGTTTGCTTTTTTCAAGTTCGTCATCGAGGTTTCGCGTACGGGAAGCTTTTTTCTGAAGCTCGGCCTGTAAGGACAGCAACTCCGCGATTGTCGCCGCGCGGTGTTTTTTCAACAACCGGTAAATGGTGCTGAGCCGCTCTTTCACAAATTCTGTTCGCTCACTGTCAAACTCCACTTTGCTTTCCTCATGTTCTATTTCGTCCGCAATGTCCTGCAGCTCCACACGCGTGCTTTCGAGGCGTTCGAGCAGCTTCTGGTAGGCCGGTGAAAAGCCCGATATATGCTGCATCTGGCCCCGCGCGTCAGACAGGAGTTGCGTTGCATTGATCTCCGAACGGGACAGGATCTCGATCAGCGTGTTGAAGCGATTTTTGATCTCTTCTGCATGTTCGATGACCTTGAGTTCGGTCTCGAGAGACTCCTGCTCGTTTTCAAGAAGGCCGGCTTTTTGAAGCTCGTCCAGCTGGAAGTTGATGTATTCGGATTCTTCGCGCAGTGTGTCCGCCTGCGACACAAGCTCTTCGCGCGCTTTCTTTTTTTCGTTATAAGCTGACCACGCCAGTGCGTACTTTTCGCGAATGGTATTGTTTGCCGCGTATGCGTCGATCAGCGCAAGTTGAAATGACTGGTTGCCGAGCTGCAGGGTCTCGTGCTGCGAGTGAACATCCATGAGCTGGCCGCCAAGCTGGCGCATAACTTCAAGTGTTACCGGCGTATCATTAATGAACGCCCGCGATTTGCCACCCGGGCTTATTTCCCGCCGGATGACGGTTGTGTCATCGTAATCGAGGTCTTGAGATTTAAAGAATGCCTTCAGTTTGTAGTGGCGGATATCGTAGGTGCCTTCGATAATGCATTTTTCGTCTTCATTCCACAACACCTTCGTGTCTGCGCGATTGCCCATCAGCAACCCGATCGCTCCGAGCATAATGGATTTTCCCGCGCCGGTTTCTCCTGTAATCACGTTCAGATGACCCGACGGCTTCAGCTCCAGATGTCTGATCAGCGCATAGTTCTGTATCGTGAGGTGAGTGAGCATTATTCTGTCGTATCGAAATAGATTTCGGACACGTTTTCAACAGGTATCGAGATTTTTTTCAGCCGCATATTTTTCAGCTGCAGCACGGAACCATCGAAACCGGTCAAAGTCGCAAGCATAGCAGTCTGGTCATTCAACACAATATTAATTTTTTTACCCGTAAAAGCCGTTAACCTTTTCCGGATTTCGTTTTGGCTGTTCAACCGCAGCTGCCGCGTGCTCATGCAACAAAAATATGGCTTTTATCCGGTCGTGCGCTCTTCGAAAACAAATATTGCACTTCAGTTCTGAATGATCTTCTCGTAAGAACTGCGGTTGGATGGATCGATCGTGGTGATGATTGTGTATGCTTCCCGGCGCACTTCGAGATTGCCCTCGGAAAAAATATTAGTCAGCTCTTTTCCTTTTGCATCCAGGAAACTGATGACCAGGATCGAGTTTGGATTCACGTCGCGGATCTTCCGGATGTCGCGGAGGCCTTTCAGAATGATTTCCCGGCTTTTGTCGGGGTTTTTGTCGAATGTATCGAGGCCCAGCCTGTGATAGGAGTAAATTACCTTTCTCAGGTCTGTCATTTGTCCGCTGGTGAAGTTTTCAACCACCCAATACCGGTTCCGGTTGCTGCCAATAGATTGCCAGCCCGCGCGGTTCGATTGTTGCGCGTTATTGACCACCTGGAGCGCTTTTTGAAAATAGGGGGAGCCGCCAAGCTCGCTGAATGAATCGTAATCGAGACCGAGAACTATATAGGCGTAGAATGCCAGCATGGATGTCAGGTTCGAGGTAAACGTGTTGTCGTTATACTCCAGCGGCATGGATTCTATATAGTCGAATTCCCAGTCGCGGTCCGCAAAATTCAACAAGGGACTCGTATACGCGGTGTTGTAGACCGGGCGTGCGGATGTGATCTGGACCCAGGCGGAAAAATTTCCGATTGCCGGCATTTTGGTAATGGTGATCAGAAGATTGCATTTGATCTTCTCGTGGGATTTAAAGTTGTCGGCTGTCCACCTGCGGGTGTTCATGAATTGCTCGATCGCATTTTTCATGTCCTTGAATATGCCGCGGTCGGATGTTTGTATCTGGGTCGCGTTGATTGTGACAGTGCAGCTCAATTCCTGCGCGGCTCCGGTCAGGACCAGGCCGGTCAATAGCAGCATGGTCATTGCATATCTACGCATGGATCTTTTCAATGATGGCCTCCGCAATATCGCGGGCAACTTCCCGCTTGTTTTTCAATGAAAATGACCGCGCGTGATGCTGCCGGTCGATAATCGTAATTTTATTGGTGTCGTGGCCGAAGCCCGCGCCCTGATCGTTGAGCGAGTTCAACACGATCAAGTCAAAATTCTTCGACTCGAGTTTCTTGAAAGCATTGGCCTGTTCTTCTTCGGTCTCGAGGGCAAAGCCAACAATAACCTGTCCGTTGTGTTTCAATTTTCCCAATGAGGCTGCTATATCATGTGTACGCGTCAGTTCGATCAGCAGGTTCTCGTCCTTCTTCTTGATTTTCTGCGTCGCTGCTGACACCGGGCGGTAGTCGGCTACGGCGGCCGATAGGACGGTAATGTCGGACGCTGGAAACAATGTCGTGCACACCTGGTACATTTCTTCTGCGGATGTAACTGGTTTAACGCTGATCGACGGGTGTTCAGTACGTTGATGGGTCGGACCTGTCACAAGATTTACGAACGCCCCTTCCGCAGCAAGCGCTTCGGCTATGGCAAATCCCATTTTGCCGCTGGAATGATTTCCGATAAAACGTACGGGATCTATGGCTTCATAGGTCGGACCGGCGGTTACCAACACCTTCTTGCCCTTCAACCTTTGCGCATGTGAAAAAAATGCCTGCAGTTTGCCGACGATGGTCTCCGGTTCGGCCATTCGTCCCGATCCGATCAGTCCGCTTGCGAGCTCCCC
>DASPNN010000154.1:0-2762 GCA_035626495.1 Chryseosolibacter sp. | reverse complement strand
CAATTAATTAAAACTCTGAATGCGATGAAAAAGATTAATAAATATTTCATTATTCCAATGCTGATTCTCTTCTCAGCGATTGCATGTCGTGATGAGAGTCTGAATCCAGCTCCTGATATGAACGATCACATTGGCGCTATTACGCTTATCACACCCAATCCCAATCGTACGTTCTTTGACTTGACACAGCCATTGGCCGGTCAGTATATAGAATTTACAATTGACGTGGATGGATTCGACGTAACACAAGTTAACTCCGTTGATCTCGAACTGGTATTCACCGAAAATGATCGCCTGTTCGATCCTTTCCAGCAAGTACCGGTGGATTCCGTTTATGATCCCGTGGTAGTAAAATCAGTGACCACATTTCCCTCAACCGTACAGGTGAGCGCTGATGAAGTTGTCGAGGCATTGGGACTGTCATCGGTGAATGATATCGAAGTAGGTGACATATTCAATCTTACCTTCCCAATCCACACAGAAGACGGAAGAAGGTTGACGGTGGCGCTGAACTCCGAGTTGTGTAACCAGCCAGGCCAACCCTCCTTTGGAGGATGTAACGTGCAATGGGTAGCAACGTGTCCATCAGACCTGAGTGGTACCTTCAACTTCTCAACCACGAATATCACCGGCGATGTTACGCAAGGCGCAAATCCCGCGGCGTGCGGAATCGGGGTTACTGGCACAGCCACTTTTACAGATTTGGGTGGTGGCCGTTATGCGATCTCCGATGCAACCTATGGTCAATACGACTGTGCATGGAATGATAATCCCGCAACCGGGGTGATTTTAGTGGATGTTTGTAACGAGGTCTCACTAACAGGCGCCGATCAATACGGGTTGATTTACACCATGACGATTATCAATGTAACACCGACGGTACTTGAGTTTGACTGGGCTAATGATTTTGGCGATAGCGGTAGAACGACGTTGACTCGAACGGACAGCAAACAGTGGCCAGCCTCCTTGCATACAAACTAGGAATTAAGGCAATTTTTAAGAAAAAGGCTGTTTTTAATCGAACAGCCTTTTCCTTTTTAAGGTGTGTCCTTTTATGGAAACCTTATTTATGGCCATATGTCCCCATTTTTGAGAGAATATTCAGCAAACAGAGTATGTAGGTTTTTTACTCATTTTTAACAGCATTTGTGACCGTTTCTGCGGTAGTTAGTAGTCCTATAATCGGTTGGATTTAATCAAACACCTATTAACATGCTATCAAGGATACTTTTAGTATCGTTCTTGATTTTTGCAGGGACTATGGCATTCAGTCAAACAACTGAAATGGATAGTCTTTCCAAGGTGGTTGCGGCAGCTCCAACAACCGTCGAGAGAGTTCAACTATTGAACAAAATCGTAACCCAAATCCGGGATCGCGATACGAACAGCGCCTTTACATTTGCGCAGCAGGCCATTGATATTTCGGAAAAGACAAACTACAAAGAAGGCCTTTGCATTGCGCTGGAAAACATGGGCTGGATCTTATACAGGCGCGGCGATTTTTCCAGGTCTTTGGAAATTTCCGCGAGAGCTTTAAAGATTAGTGAAGAAATAAATGACAAAAACTGTGCTTCACGATGTTTGATCAACATGGCCGCCATTCACTATGAGAGCCAGCAGTACGACCAGGCAATTGAAACGTTAAAAAAAGTTGCTGTTACTGCCCGAGCCAATAACGATATGCGCACGTTGGCAAGAAGCTACAACAACATTGCCTATTCTTTTTTAGCGCTGCATGAGCTGGACTCCTCCTTCGCCAATGCGCAAAAAGCACTGAGTATAAGTGAACCTGCGGGCGAAAAATATTTAACAGCATTTGCCAAACGCGTGCTCGGTGATGTTTTCTTTGCGAGAAAAGAATACCGGAAAGCGCTACATACCTACAACGAGGGAGTTGCTCTCGCCCTAGAAGAGAAAAATAACTTCATCAGAGCTTCAACACTGCATCGTATTGGAATGACGTACAATGCCCTCGGCGAAATTGACACAGCATTAAAATATATGCTGGAAGACGCGCAGATCGCCCGCGACCTTGGCTTCAACGATGAACTCGAACGCGCCTACAACAACCTCGCTGAACTCTATTATAAGAAGAACGATCTGAGAAGCGCGTATCGGTATCAAAACGAATATATTATCATTCACGATTCCATACACAATCAACGGAGCAGCGAACAGATCGCGATGATGCAGACACGCTTCGAGACTGAGATCAAACAGGCACAAATTGAATTGCTGACAAAAGATACTGCGCTCAAAGCTGAAGAGATCGAACATCAGCGCGTATGGATCTATTTTTACGCCGGGTGCTTGTCGCTGTTTACGATATTGGTGTTTATACTCGTATACACGAACCGGCAAACCAGTAAAGCCAAAAGGTTGCTCGAAGAAAAGAACAGTGAGATCGAAAAACACACGCAGGAATTGAAAAGTCTTAACTCGACGAAGGATAAATTATTTTCCATCATCAGTCATGATTTAAGAAGCCCGGTAGCGAGCCTTCGCGGCCTTATGGACATTGTAGGAAAATCCGGACTTTCGCAGGAGGAATTCTCCCAGCTTGCCAACGCACTGAAACGCAATCTCGACTCTGTTTACGACGACCTCGACAACTTGCTCGTATGGGCGCAAACACAGCTGAACGGCTTGCACGCTACTCCGGAAGACGTTGATGTGAGGAAAATAGCAGAGGAAAAGATTGCGCTTTTTAAAGACCAGGCGGAGAACAAAAATATAACCCTTATCAATGAGATCACCGACAA
>DASPNN010000153.1:0-6543 GCA_035626495.1 Chryseosolibacter sp. | reverse complement strand
GCCCACGTTGATCTTCATGACACTTTTTTCTCTGGTCTGCTGCTACTTGATGCTCGACTACTTCAAATTGCACGAGACCGAGTTCAAGCTCAGCATCCACATGCATTCGCTGATGGGTATCGTGCTCGGCTTGTTCCTTGTATTCCGGACGAACACAGCGTACGACCGTTGGTGGGAAGGCAGGAGACTTTGGGGCGGCCTGGTAAACAGCACGCGGAATTTCGCGTTGAAACTCGGCGCCTACCTCAGCCGTGAAGACCACGAATCCCGTGATTATTTTGCCAAAATGATCCCCAATTTTGTGATTGTAATGAAGGACCACCTGCGTGATGGCGTCCAATTCAATGAACTGGAGGAAACGGAACCGCCTTGTCTGGAAAGACTGAAAAAGTCCAAACACCGTCCCAACATGGTGTCTGCCATGATGTATCAAAAGGTCAATGACCTCTATAAAAAAGGCGTGATAACACCTGAGCAGTTCCTCAACCTGGACAAGGAGCTCAAGGATTTTATCGACCTCATGGGAGCGTGCGAGCGGATCAAGAACACTCCGATCCCGTATTCCTACATGATGTACGTAAAGAAATTCATCGTGCTTTATATCGGTACGCTGCCGTTCGGATTCGTGATGACGTCAGGTTATTACACCGTGCCGATCGTGCTCATCGTCACCTTTGTTCTGATGAGCGTCGAGCTGATCGCCGAGGAGATCGAAGATCCTTTTGGCCGCGATCTGAACGACCTTCCGATGGACGAGCTCGCAGGAAAGATCAAACTCAACATCCAGGAAATTCTGTTATAAGTTCAACAGCCGTACGGCTAAAAGAATGTACTGACGATAAAATAGATAATGATCAATAGCACCAGCGTGCCATACATGATCAGGTCAACGCGAACATAAGGCTTGTATTGCCGATAAAGGTCCTTCAACTTTCGGAACATTCCTCAGAATTAACCGCTGTTTTTTTTGCATGAAGGTAACCATTTCCGGCATTATCCGTCAGTCACCTTGGCTCGACGGATATTTTTGCTCCAATAGGGGAGCCGGGGCATCCGATTGTCTGAAGGGCCATAAAGTCTGATACATGCTGCGATCTCTGTCTTTTGCAACCTTCATCTTAATTTATTCAAGCGCGTTTCCGCAGGAAAGGATAACCCTCAATGGTTATGTGAAGGATGCCGACAATGGTGAGGAACTTATCGGTGCGACGGTCTTTATTCCTTCGTTAAAGGCCGGAACTGTTACGAACGACTACGGCTTCTATGCGCTCACGGTGCCGGCGGGAACTTACGAGGTACAGTTCACTTACATGGGATACAAGGCAGAAACCCGAAGCCTGAATCTTTCCTCGAACCGATCCTACAACATCGATCTTCAGACCATCGCAGAAGAGATCGCGGCCATAGTCATCGAGGACAAACCCCTGGACGAGAACGTGGTCTCTGTCCAGATGAGCAAGAATGCCGTGAACATGACGCAACTGCGTAAGCTGCCTGCGCTTTTTGGCGAAGTCGACATCATCAAGAATATTCAGATGATGCCTGGAGTGATCTCGGCCGGGGAGGGGACTTCCTCATTTTTTGTCCGCGGCGGCAGCGGCGACCAGAACCTGATTCTCATCGATGAAGCTCCGGTGTATGACCCGTCGCATTTATTCGGCCTCTTTTCCGTATTTAACCCCGATGTCATTAAAGATTCGGAAATCTACCGCGGCGGAATACCCCCCCGGTTTGGCGGCAAGCTTTCCTCGATCCTGGACGTGCGGACAAAGGATGGCAACAATAAGGCTTATAACCTCACCGGAGGCATCGGCACACTGGCGAGTCGCCTGACTGTGGAAGGCCCGATCTCACCCGAAAAGAGCTCGTTTATTGTTTCAGCCAGGCGTTCATACGTCGATGTGTTTTTGAAGCTGGCCAATGAAGATAACCTTGTTCACTTTTACGATGTCAACGCGAAGGCCAACTGGAAACACAATAACAACAACCGGTTCTTCCTTGCTTTTTACACCGGACGTGACGTTTTCAATTTTGACGACGAATTCGGATTTGCATGGGGAAATATGACGGGAACCTTCCGTTGGAATCACCTGTTCAATGACCGCTTGTTCATGAATACTTCAGTCATTGCCAGCAACTTCGACTACAAGCTCGAACTCAAAGACCCGACCCAGGGATTTCGGTGGACCTCGAACCTGCAGGAATTCAGCCTGAAAAATGACCTGCTCTTTGCCTTGAATACGAATTGTGAGCTGACATTCGGATACCAGCTCACCGGGCGCCGTTTCGCCCCCGGCGATATCGCACCCAATACAAACGGTTCGATATTTCAGTCGATGGAGCTGCCGCATATGTATGCGCTCGACCATGGGTTGTATATCGGCAATCAGCACAAGGTCAGCGACCGCATCCTGTTGGATTACGGCGCTCGTTTGTCTTTTTTTCAGAACATTGGTAAAGCAGACGTATACCTTTATGAAGATCCAGAGGACAATGTCGACCCCTCAAGGACAGACACGGTTTCATACGATGCGTGGCAAACCATCACCAGTTTCCTGAACGTCGAGCCGCGTTTCAGCGCCCGTTACTCGACTGGCCCGGGTCAATCATTGAAACTCTCGTACAACAGGATGGTTCAGAATACCCACCTCATATCGTCGGGGACTGTTCCGGTGCCGTTCAATACCTGGAACCCGAGCAACTATTATTTGCGTCCCCAAATCGCAGATCAGGTTGCAGCTGGTTATTTCCGGAATTTTAATGAAAACATGTACGAATTCTCTATTGAGGGGTATTACAAAAACATGGACGATGTGACCGATTTTGCAGATAACGCACAACTTTTTTTTAATGACGATTTGTCGACCGAGTACAGACAGGGACGTTCGTGGTCTTACGGTTTGGAATTCATGGTGTATAAGAAGGAGGGCAGATTCATCGGCATGGCGACTTATACGTGGTCGAAGACTTTGCGCAAGATTCCCGGTGTAAACAGGGGCGCGACATTTCCTGCGAATCACGACCGGCGCCACGTTCTCAATTTGCAGGCCGTTTACGATCTGAACGACAAATGGACCTTTGGCGGAACTTTCACCTACAACACAGGACGCCCGCTAACCCTGCCTTCCGGCAAATACGAATACGGAACCTACAATCCGGATGTGATCACAGAGCGGAACAGCTATCTGCTGCCCGACTTTCACCGGCTCGATCTCTCAGCCACCTTGAATCCAAGAAAAAACCTCAATCGCAAGTTGAAGGCCCAATGGGTTGTCACCATCTACAATGTGTATAACCGTCGCAATCCATTCACGGTCTATACACGCACCCGGCAAGACAAGGATGGTAACGTTATCGGCGATGGTACCGAAAAAGAAGCTCGCCTGATCTACCTGTTCCCGATCTTGCCATTCATAACGTACAACTTCAAATTCTGAGAACATGAGATCGCTTACTGTTTGCATTCTATCGCTTTATGCCGCAAGTGGTCTTCTGGTCGGGTGCGAAGTTCCCTACGATCTCGACGTTGCGCAGACGCCGGAGAAAATCGTTATCGAAGGGCTGGTCACCGATAACCCATCCCATCAATGCATCAAGATCAGCCGGAGTGTTAATTTTTACGATACAGGTAAAACGCCGAGGGTGACAAATGCGGTTGTTTCCGTATCCGACGAATTGGGTAACGTGTTCGGCTTTGTACACAATCCCAATAATCACCCGGATTCTGCCGGCTACTATGTTCCTGCAGCTCCATTTTCGGGAACTGTTGGACGGACCTATTACTTGCGCGCTGAAGTCGACGGTGTTCTTTTCGAAGCGCGTGAAAAGCTCGAGCCAGCTCTGTCCATGGATTCATTGTCTTACCGGGTTGACCCTGAGGAAAAGGAAAATCCGGACGAAATGGGACGTTTCTACGAGGTGCTCCTGTTTGCGCGCGAACCCCGAGACCAGAGAAATTTTTACCTGTTCAAGTTCTTCCGCAACGACACGCTTGCCCTGGCCAACGACACAGACATTTATTTCAGCGACGACGAGCTATTGGCTGAAAACATCGACGGCGTTCCTGCACCGGTCTATTTCAAAAAGAACGATTCAGCGAGAGTCGAGATGTACAGTATCAGCAGGGTTGCTTACGTGTATTACAGCGATCTCTGGGCCCTTCTCAACAACGATGCCGGTGGAATGTTCGGACCGATCCCGTCTTCGCCCCGCACGAACCTGTCGAATGGCGCGCTCGGATTTTTTCAGGTGAGCGCTGTCAATATTTCCGGCATAAAGATCGAATAGTTGGGCAAAGGTTTGCTTTTCCGGAAAGGGAGTTGAATATTCAGGGCTCAATCTTCCCGGATGAGAATTTCCTTTTTTCTTTTCACGCTGCTGCTTTGCCAGGTCTACGGCCAGGCGCAGGAAGTACTCGAAAACAACCCGCCTTCATTGAAATGGTTTCACGTAAACACACCACACTTTCGGGTGATATTCCCCAGGGGGTTTGAGGAGCAGGGCAAGCGGGTGGCGAATACGCTTGAGTCTATTCATGAAGCCGAGGCCAAATCTCTTGGCTCGAAGCCTCGTAAAATATCAATCATTCTCCAGAATCAGTCTGCTGTTTCAAACGGCTTTGTTTCGATTTTCCCGAGGCGATCGGAGTTTTATGCAATGCCTTCCCAGGACTACAATTTTACCGGAACAGTAGACTGGCTCGACATGCTTGCATCCCACGAGTACAGGCATATTGTTCAATATCAGCATGCGCTGCGCGGATTCAACCGTGCCTTTTATTACCTGTTCGGTGCAACGACCTTCGCTGCTATGGCCCAGGCTGGGGCTCCAGACTGGTTTTGGGAAGGCGATGCAGTAGCTACGGAGACGGCTTTTACCCGTGGAGGCCGCGGCCGTATTCCTAACTTCAGCCTGGTTTTTAAATCGAATCTGCTGGAGGGCCGCGCTTTCAATTACCACAAGCAATACCTTCGATCATACAAGCACAACATACCCGATCATTATGTGCTTGGATATCACATGGTCAGTTACCTGCGAAAGAAAACCGGGGATCCGGAGATCTGGGGGAAGGTGACGTCCCGGTCCTGGCGTGCTCCATTCATACCGTTTGCTTTTTCCAATGCCCTGAAAAAAGAGACCGGCCTGCATGTCACCGAGCTGTACAAAGAGATGGTCAACTCGTTGAAAGCCGAATGGAAGGAAGAACAAAGTCTGATCAACCCGACCATGTTCACACCCCTTGCTGTCGACAGAAAAGATGCATATACTGATTACCTGTATCCGCAGGTAATGGAAAATGGAGAAATCCTTGCGATGAAAAGAGGCATCGGTGATGTAGAACAGTTCGTGATCCTGAGCCAAGCGGGTGAAAAAAATGTTTTCATCCCGGGGTTTGTGAATGATTCCGGGATGCTTTCAGCGCGTGGTACGATGGTGGTGTGGAACGAATATGGCTATGATCCCCGCTGGAATGTGAGAAATTATTCGCTGATCAAGGTATATGACATCAAGAGCAAGAAAAGCTTTGTCGTGGGTGGGAGGCGTGGTCGCTTTGGAAGCGCAGACATTTCACCCGATCTGAAAAGAATAGTCGCCGTCCAAACCGAGACGGATTACAGGACCAGCGTGGTCGTGTTGGAGGGCCCCGATTGGAAAGTTGCCCGCACGTTTCCCAATCCCCGGAATGATTTTTATTCGATGCCGCGATGGGCGGATGACGGCCAATCGATCGTTATTTTGAAAACGTCACACGCCGGGCGTGCGGTGGTGCAATTGGACCCCGCCTCAGGTACTGAAAAGGAACTCATGCCGGCATCGGATGAGAACATCGGTTATCCTGTTTTGTACAAAAATTACATTCTCTACAATTCGCCGGTGGCCGGCATTGACAATATCTATGCGATGGATCTGGCCTCGGGGCAAAGATACCAACTTACAAGAAGTAAATATGGTGCGTATAACCCATGCGTTACTCCCGACGGAAAATCGATTTACTACAACGACCAGACGCGCGATGGCCTGGATGTTGTGACAATTCCTTTTGACCCTGCTTCGTGGACGCCTCCGCAATCACCGCTGCCGTCGGCAACGAGCGCGGAATACCTGGCAGAGCAGGAAGGGACTGGCAACCTTTTCGATTCGGTCCCGCAAGTTGACCTGGCCGTTAAAAAGTTTTCCAAGGTGCGCGGCATCATCAATCCTTATACCTGGGGACTTGTCGTGAGCAACGACCTGGCTAATGCGACGGTTGGCATCAGTTCACAGGATCTGCTCAGTACCACGAAGATCGAGGCCGGGTACATTTACAACATTGGTGAACGAACATCCGCATTCCGGGGCACAGTGAGTTACCAGGGATTGTTTCCCATCATCGACGTTTCGGGAACGATTGCCCAACGCAGCGTGGTAGAAAGCAGCAACCTCACATTCAACTGGCGGGAGCAGACAGTAAAAGCCGGACTTCGGGTCCCGCTTACAACGACCTCGTCCAAGTTTTCCGGACGCGTTGACGTCGCCAACTACCTGGGGCTGACGCAAGTCAGC
>DASPNN010000152.1:0-2526 GCA_035626495.1 Chryseosolibacter sp. | reverse complement strand
GCGCATTTTCGATCGCCATGTAGCTCGCGTTACTTTTTGCCGATGAAGCGAGGTACACAGCGCATTGTGAAAGGATAATGCGTGCCTCCGGATAGCCGATGACGTCCACAGCCTGGAAGGTGCTGTTGGCGATCACGAGTGCCGTTGGATTTGCATTTCCAATATCCTCCGATGCAAGTATAAGCATACGGCGCGCGATGAATTTGACGTCCTCGCCGCCCTCCACCATCCTGGCAAGGTAATAAACCGCAGCATTGGGATCGCTTCCGCGGATGGATTTAATAAAAGCGGAGATGATATCGTAATGCTGTTCCCCGCTTTTGTCGTAGATGGCGATATGCTTCTGCGCTGTATCGACCACCAACTGATCCGTAACGACAATGTCTCCCCGGATGGAGTCGGCGATAAGTTCGATGAGGTTCAGGAGCTTGCGTCCGTCGCCCCCGGAAATGTTCAACAGCGCGTGGTGTTCCCGGATCTCGATGTTGCGTTTCTTCAATTCCTCATCGCGCGAGAGCGCCTGCTGCACGAGGAGCAGAAGCTGTTCCTCGCCGAGCGGCCGGAGGGTATAAACCTGGCAACGCGACAGCAAAGCCGAATTAACCTCGAACGAGGGATTTTCAGTGGTCGCGCCGATCAATGTAATGATGCCTTTCTCAACAGCGCCGAGCAACGCGTCTTGTTGTGATTTATTGAACCGGTGTATCTCATCGATGAACAGAATTGTCCGGGGAGTCAATTTTGATTTTTCGATAATTTCCCGCACTTCCTTGACGCCTGAGCTCACTGCGCTCAATGTGTGAAACGGCTTTTTAATTTCATTGGCAATGATATTGGCGATCGTCGTCTTGCCGACTCCAGGTGGTCCCCAAAGGATCATGGAAGGAATATTTCCCGTACTGATCGCCTTGCGGATCACTCCGTTGGGGCCGGTTAGGTGCTCCTGGCCGACCAGGTCGTCTAGCCGTGTGGGCCGCATGCGTTCAGCCAAGGGTGGTCGTGAGTTTAGGAGCACTGGAGTAAAATAATAGAATGAACGGTTAAAACTAAAATCCCATACCAGCCGGTTCGGTCTTTTTTTTTCCGGTTGCATAAAGCTAACGCGAATTCCTCACCCTGTGTTGTAAAAATTATCCGAACGTACACCAATCTTATTTATATTGCATATCCCCACCTAGGCATGATCCATGAGGGCAGGATTGTTTCACTTCGACCTGGAAAGAAATGAAGATATCCAATTTGATTTTTTTAGGATTTTTGCTGATCCTGATACTTTTTTCCCTGACGACCTATATCAACTTCAAACAGACAGAAAAGGTCAACGAAAACTCGGAATTTTTTGCCAACTCCACTTACATCGTGCGGGAAAGCAACCGGTTTCAGCGCAACATCCTCAACATGATAAGCGGCTTGCGCGGTTATCTTTTCACCGGGGAGAATTATTTTATCGAGGCATATGATTCCGCTGCCAATGAAAACGTCAAGATCCTGACTGAGCTGTCTACGATCATTCCTGACACCTCCCAACAATATAAGAAACTTGAGCTCATTCATACCCTTAACGACGAGTGGGTGAAAGCTTACGCGGCGCCGCTCATCGCCGCTAAACGCGTGGCCCTTGTCGCCGACAGCGGTCAGGCAGCGTTCAACAGCCTATACCGGGAAAAACTTTCGAGCGGAAGCGAGCAGGCGTTGAACCGCCGTCTCCAGCAAATCTTCCGGGATTTTAGCAACTATGAGTACAACTTGCGCGACCGGCGTAAAGCCGAGCTTACAAATTCGATACGTAAAACCCGGCAGATCTCGTTTTACCTCACTACCCTTAGTATCGTGATCGGGATCGCCATCGCCGCTTTCGTGGCCCACAGAATCTCCACCCGTATTATCCGGATGGTACACATGGCAGACAAGATCGCCGCCGGCAACTACAGCGCCACCACGGAAGAAAAGGGCCGAGACGAGTTGAGCCTGCTCGCCAAGTCGTTAAATCACATGTCAAAAGTTCTTTCGGAAAACATCAACTTGTTGCAGCGCAAGAATGAAGAGCTGGGCCAGTTCGCCCACATCGTGTCCCACGATCTGAAGGCACCGCTGCGCGGCATCGACAACGTCATCGCCTGGATTGAAGAGGATCACAGCCATGAGCTCACTCCAAAACTCAAAGAGTATATTCACCTGATCAAAGGACGCCTGTTTCGCGCAGAAAGAATGATCCAGGGTATCCTTTTGTACGCGCGCGTCGGACGAGAGATGCCGGTCAAAGAAGAAGTGGATCTCAATGTTCTCTTGCAGGAAACTGTGGACAGTGTCGGAACAAACCCGAAACACAAGGTCGAAGTTCAAGCCGACCTGCCCGTGATCAAGACCGAGCGGATTCCATTACAGCAGGTGCTCTCTAACCTGATCAGCAATGCGATCAAATACCACGACAAGGACGATGGCAGCGTGCGCGTCAGTTTCAAAGATCTCGGTACCCACTACCGTTTTATTGTCGAGGACAATGGTCCTGGGATCGACAAAAGCTAT
>DASPNN010000151.1:0-7832 GCA_035626495.1 Chryseosolibacter sp. | reverse complement strand
TTTCGCATAACTCTGCGATGTGCGAGGTGTTGGAGCTGTTGTACCCGCCAACGACGATTGCCAGATCGGCATCGGTCTTCAAAAGCTCGTATGTAGCGTCCTGGTTGTCATTGGTTGCGTAGCACAAAGTATCCCGCGTGTCGGCAAAGTGATCTTTCAGACCGGACGCGCCATATTTGGCGAGCATCGTTTGCTTCAGGACGTCGGCAATGGCCTGAGTCTCGGACGCCAACATTGTCGTCTGATTTACAACCCCGATTCTTTCCAGGTGGACATCCGGATCAAAGCCCGGTGTAATCTTCGACTCAAATAGCCTGTAAAATTCATCCTTCGTTTTTTTGCCACCGATATAATCCGACAACCATTCGGCATCCTTCATGTCCCTGACGACGATTGCGGCGCCATCCCTGGAGCTGTGAGAAAATGTCGCGCGTGTCTCCTCATGGTTGGGCTTCCCATGAATGACAATCGTATAACGGTCCTGTCCGAGCTTTTGAGCTCTGTTCCAGACCTTTTCAACGAACGGGCATGTGGTGTTGTATTTTTGTACATCCACACCTTTGTCAAGCAACAGGTGTTCGATCTCGACGGTCGTGCCGAACGCCGGAACGATGACGACATCTTCTGCGCGGATTTCATCCCACGGGATCAATTGTGTCCCGTCCGTATCCAGAATAAACCGGATCCCGCGACTTTGCAGATCTTCGTTCACTTCCTGGTTGTGGATCATCTGGCTGAGAAGGAATACCCGCTTGCCGGCGTTTTCTTCCAGGGCTTTATAACTCAGCTCGATGGCGTTTTCGACACCATAACAAAATCCAAAGTGACGAGGAATATAGAATTTGACGGATCCTAAATCGAGCAGTGCCGGTGAAAAGTCCTGCTTCCTGAGGTCTCTCAGGCGTCTGGCTTCCTTGATCCGTCCGGTGATGGATGACCGGTAGTAAGCTGGTATTTCGAATTTTTTGATAACAAGTAGTTTTTAGGACACACCGTGCATGTCCTGTACTAACCACAAAGGTAGGAGGTTTTGTTTCAAAGACTCAAAAAAAACCGGTGGGATAGTTTAGTTTTAAACTTTCGAAAAGTTGCGCAGACGAAAAGAGACGCAAGGTCATTGCGTCTCCCGTCCGGATAAAATCACTAGGCTGCTTTCGAAAGCTTATCTTCTTCTATCGTGTTTTTGCGTGGCTCTTTTTTCTCAAGGTCAAACCACATCACTTCAACCAGATTTTTCTTGATGTACTTCAGGACTTCAACAACCTTTCCATCAATCTTGCTGCGAACTCTCTCGCCCTTCCTAAACAATCTTCTCATATAGAACTTGAACTATTTACTTTCTGAATGCATAGTTGAATTCTCTCGGGAAATCTTCATAAGTCCCCGAAAGTATGATCAACTCACCAGGTTTCTTTTTCTTAAGGATCTCATTAAACTCTTTAACGGATTCTACGGGTGTATCGTTGACTTTTGTGATGATGAAACCTTCGCGAATGTCAGTTTCCCGTACGAGTTTTCCATTTCCAAGCGCCTTCACCCGGACACCGTTATGAATATCGAGTTTTTTTAGGACTTTTTCATCAATATCTTCCAAATCTATGCCAAGAGCGGCAAAACCGTCCCGGTCGCCCGGTTTCACTACAGCTGCTTTGCCTTCGCGGTTTTTGAGCACCACGTCATAAGTCAACTCCCGCCCGTTGCGGTTCACGGTTACGTTGAGGCGGTCACCCGGGCGACGTCTCGCTATGTACTCGGTGAGGGCGTTATTCGAGCGTATCTGCGTCTGGTCAATTTTTACGATGACGTCTCCTTCTTTCAATCCTGCGTCTTTGGCCGAGCTCGATTCCGCAAATCCCAGAATGTAAGCCCCTTCATTGACGTCCAGATCTTTTTCACTCACCAGCTGGTTGGTGACATTCGCGATCGAAACACCCAGCCATCCGCGCTGCACAACGCCATACTGGATCAAATCTTCAACAACCTTGCTCACAATGTCAGAGGGAACTGCGAATCCGTAACCGGAGTAAGACCCTGTGGGACTCGCGATCGCGGTATTAATACCCAGCAACCCTCCCTGCAGATCCACAAGCGCACCACCGCTGTTGCCGGGGTTGATTGCTGCATCTGTTTGAATAAATGATTCGATCGCGGTATTTCCGCCCGGGGTATTCCGTCCGAGTATGTTGATGCTCCTGCCTTTCGCGCTGATAATTCCGGCAGTGACGGTACCATTCAGATTATACGGATTTCCCACTGCGAGAACCCACTCTCCGATCCGGGCTTTGTCGGAATCAACAAATGAAAGATAGGGTAATCCGGTCTGGTTGATCTTGACAAGCGCGATGTCGGTGTCGGGATCTGTGCCGATCACTTCCGCTTTGAACGTCCGGTTGTCAAGCAGCGAAACCTCGACCACATCGGCGCCTTCGACAACGTGGTTGTTTGTCACGATGTATCCATCACTGTTGATGATCACGCCCGATCCTGCGCTCTGACTTGGTCCGGGTTGACCGCGGGGGCCGAAGAAGTATTCTTCGAAAGGCATGTTAAAGGGATCCATCTGCCCGGTTCTGCTCGCGTGAGCCCCGGTGGACTTGATATGCACCACTGCCGGCATAACTTTCTCCGCCGCTACCGTGAAGTCCAGTGGTACCAGGGTACCATCCGACGTCTTGTAGTTGACCTTTGTTGCCGGTACGTTGACTACCCTTTCTAATGTGACTTTATCATTATCCTCGTCCAACCATTGGAAAGACGCAACCGTGCAAATGCTGCCAAGGACGGCTGCGAGAAAAAGCGATCCAAATTTTCTCATAGCTGCAATAATTTGTTAGTGTGTTGTTTTTTGCCAATACAAAAACCAGGCAGTTTTTGATACGCGAAATTTTGTCAGGTGTGCCTGGTTTACTGATAACAATTATAACTACGAAATATTTCGGAGTTGGTTTAATTTTTTTGGCCAGCCTGCTAACACCCTGAAAATGTGTCAGATTTATGGCGCTGAAAACCTGACTTTCGGCAGCCGGGCGGAATTGACGTGCCGGCTAAAAAATTTACCCCTTCGTACCGAATACAATTGTTCGTAAGCTGATTCGGCCGTCAGCCTGTTACAACGGTGTGGGTAGGCAACGTTTGAAAATGCGTAAATAAAATCACCCCCTGTTCGGTATTTATGCTCGCAGGGCAAAACTTTTTTCATGCCGCCTCCATCCTTCTTGGAAACAACAATGATCTTTGTGCGAACGATGGACGACTCATACACAGTTTTACAGATGCAATTCAACGAAGAAGAGAAAAAGTCAGCCAGACGGCTTTTGCGCAAGCTTCGGATTGCCTTGCTGGTCTGGTTCATCTTCTTTATGATTGTTGTCATCTGGTTCTCATTGTCGGCCTGACGCCTGCGTCATTCTTTTTCGATACTTTTGCTCCCTAAACTACCGGTATGACCGTAAAGGGAAAAGTCATCCTAAAAAAGGGAAAAGAAGTTTCGATTCAACGCTTCCATCCGTGGGTTTTTTCGGGGGCTATACAAAAACACGAGGGCCCGCAGACGGATGGAAGCTGGGTTGAGGTGGTGGACTTCCGCGACACGACGCTGGGTTTCGGTCACTATCAGAATGGCAGCATAACGGTACGCATCCTTTCTTTCGGACGGGAAAAACCTGGTGAAAATTTCTGGTCAACACGTTTTGCCACCGCGCTTCAAATGCGCCGTGCCGCAGCTCTTCCTTCCCACGACACAAACGCATTCCGGCTTGTACACGCGGAAGGCGATGGTCTTCCCGGATTAATCATCGATTACTACAACGGGGTCCCGGTGGTACAGGCGCATTCCGCCGGCATGCATCTCGACCGGCATGATATCGCATCGGCCTTGCAGGAAGTTTTACAAGGATACATTCAGGCGATCTACTACAAGAGCCATGGAACGTTGCCGGGAAACATGCGCGACGGGTCTTCGGAAGAGTACCTGCTCGGCATGGGGATTGTTCCGCACATTATCCATGAGTATAACAAAAAGTTCTATATAGACTGGGAGGAAGGACAAAAGACCGGGTTCTTTCTTGATCAGCGGGAGAACCGTAAGCTGCTCGGCAGTTTCTGCAAGGACCGGAAAGTTCTAAATACTTTTTGTTACACAGGAGGATTTTCCATTTACGCGCTCAATGCGGGGGCGACGCTTGTTCACTCAGTCGACGCTTCGGAAAAAGCGATTGACCTCACACGAAAGAATCTCGAGCTCAACGGCTTCAACCCGAACTTGCACCAGTGTTTCGCGAATGACACTTTTGATTTCTTAAAAGATAAAAAGGATGTATATGATGTCATCGTCCTCGATCCTCCCGCGTTTGCAAAACACCGTGAAGCGCGCCACCAGGCCGTGAAGGGTTACCAGCGTCTTAACGCTGAGGCGATGCAAAAGGTGCGCCGGGGCGGTATTCTGTTCACGTTCTCCTGCTCCCAGGTCGTTGACCGGCAATTGTTCTACGACACGATTGTTTCCTCCGCGATCCAGGCTGGCCGGCAGATCAAAGTCCTTCACCACTTGTCGCAGCCCGCGGATCATCCTGTGTCGATCTTTCACCCCGAAGGCGAGTACCTGAAAGGACTCGTATTATTCGTGGAATGATCAGTTCTGGGCAGGGATGGGTGGAGGTCCTTCGGGCACATACGCCTTATAAACATGGTTGTTCCTTCTCTCCTCGAACTCCCGTCGGATCTGTTTTCTGAGGTCTTCGTTTTCAAACAGGTCGACCATCGTCATGGCGAGTGCCTTTGATGCGAACAACATTCCTTTGTGTCCGATTGACATTCCGCCACACGCGACAACGGCCCACGAATGCCACGGTGCTTTTGGAGGAGCGGTTGTTGCCACCAATGTTATTTCAGGAACAAGCCAGCTCACATCGCCGACATCGGTTGACCCGCCTTCAGGGTGTTCCTTCGTTTCCTTTAACGGCTTGATCGTCCCGTCGAGACCGGTTTGCGGAACTCCGGTCACCTCCTGAATTTTTTTTGCAAAGCTGATCTCCTCTGGGGTGTAGGTTAGCGGCCCGAGCAGCTCGAGGTTTTTTTGAAGCGCTTCCGCCCCTTTGCGGTTCACGAGCAACTCATAGTCGCCCCCCTGAATGCTGACCTTTGCCTCCACGCCGGCCATCATCGCCGCCCCGTTTGCGATCTCTTTTACGCGTGCAAAAACTTCTTCCACGCCATCGCGCTTGGAGTCGCGCACCCACATCCACAACTTTGCATATTCCGGAACTACATTGGGCACATCGCCGCCTCGCTGTATCACATAATGCATTCTGACGCTGGGCCTGACGTGTTCGCGAAGCATATTGATCCCGGATGTAAAAAGCTCGGCGCCGTCCACCGCGCTGCGGCCGTTCCACGGGTCTGCCGCTGCGTGGGCGGCCTTCCCTTTGAATTCGACAATAAAATCAACCATCGCCTGTGAGCTTTGCATGTTGGCGGCGATTTCCGTATCCGGATGCCAGTCCAGGCACACATCCAGGTCGTTGAAAAGTCCGTCCCTGGCCATGTAGATTTTTCCGCCTACAGCTTCTTCCGCAGGGGTTCCGTAGAAGCGTATTGTTCCTCTCAGCTTGCCGGCGGCGATCAGCTCCTTTATCGCGATTGCAGCGCCGAGGCTGCCAACGCCGAACAAATTATGACCGCAGCCATGACCGCCAGCGCCCGCAACGAGCGCTTCTTTTTCAGGCGAGGCTTTTTGCGAGATTCCCGGAAGGGCGTCATACTCACCCAGTATTCCAATAATCGGTTTGCCGGATCCGAATTCAGCGATAAACGCAGTGGGCATTTTTGAAACGCCGCGTGTTACCCGGAAACCGTTTTGCTCGGCGAAGTCAGCCAATGCTTTTGATGACTGGTATTCTTTTAACGCTGTTTCAGCGTAAGCCCAGACCTGGTCACTGAGCTTCACGAGCTTTTCTCGCTGCTGTTCGACCGTGTTGACGACGCTGGTCTTGTTGGGAGTGATCTTTTTGCTTTGGGCAAACGACCCTAAACAATAAAATAGAATGGCGGTGATAATGCAAAGTCTCATAGCCTCGGTTGTTGTTTTCCATCAAGATAACAATCGGCGCCCGGATGCGGGCAATGAGCAGCATCAAATTACATCACCGGCTGGACAACGTTTTTTGATTTTTCTTGAGCGAGGACAGATATTCCACCAGGTCTACCAGATCGCTTTCCGTCATCAGGGAAGTCAGGTTACCGGGCATCAGCGAATTTTCCATTTTTACTCTCGAGATGACGTCGGGTTTGGCAATGGTTTGCTGGGTATTGATGTATTGAAGATCCACTTTTTCTTCAGTTTCGGAAACGATCCTGCCGAAAGCGCTCGAACCGTCTTTCAATTTGAAACGGTACGCCTCGAAGCCAAAACTGATGCCTTGATCGGGATAGAGAATGGAGGTGTAGAGTGCTTCTTTCGGAAGCTTGTCGCCGATCTCGCTCAGGTCAGGGCCGAAGTTTACACCTTCGTTGCCGACGCGGTGACAATTGCTGCACACATTTTTAAACACCATTTTTCCGTTTTCGACATTTCCATCCTTTTCAACCAGCACGGCGATTGCCGGGAGAGACTTGCCTTCCTTGCTTCCGGGCAGATTCAGCAGCTTTGCTCCGTCCTCGCGGATGTTGGAACGCCATGCCGTTTGAAACACGCCTGCGGCCGCGGTATGAAGGTCGGAGGGAATTTTTTTCTCTTTTGCCAGTTGCAACAATCTGTCTTCGGATTCCCAGGGACCGCCGAAAGTACGGACTGCAAGCTTGCGGATCTCGACACTTTGTGTTGTGTCGAGTAACAATTTCTCCATGACAGAAATCGCAGCGTTGTGATACATGTGAGGCCATAATGCCTTGACAAGTGCCTGTGAGCGATCATTGTCATTCTGGTCAAACACCTTTTGCAGTAGGTCGGAACGATCCCAGTTCAACAGCAATTTGACGGCCTCGCGGCCGGCCATGCTATCCGGGTTCTGCAGCGCCATCGCCAGAAGATCCCCGGACTTGTCGGTGAGGTAAAATGCAGAAGCCAGTTCGACGTATTCGAGCCGGCCCCGGTTTTTTTCCATCACTGTATTAAGCTTTGCGCGCAGAGGAGCACCGATGGCCGATCCCTGTGCATTCATGTGCTTGAGGGCATAAAGGGCCTTGTCGTCGGAGGATTCAATCGCCAATCGTGCGAGCACCTGTTGCTTGATCGGGTCGCTATGGAAATCGAATGCGCGAAAGTAACGCAGCATTTCAGCTTCGTCCGAGTCTTTAATGAGCTCGGCCAGCAGGGGAATTGCATCTTTCGCGCGGCTGCGCCACACAATGTCCCGGTTCGGGCCCTTGTCCCAATCTTTTCCTACTCTTTTGCGCCAGGTGGCGAAAAACTGAACCCAGCTTTTGTGCGCCCCGATACCCAGTGCCTCGAGGTACCACCGGTCCTTGCCATCGTACTGTCTGGCAAACTCCGCCCACATTTCGGCTGCGGACTGCAAGTCGCTGCCATAAAGGCAAAGAATGCCTTCGCGCCGGACCTGCGCAGAAGAATCATGAAGTATTTTTTGCACGAGGGGCAACACATCGATTTTCAACCCTTTGGCTACACGCAACGCGGTGATGCGCAGATTGGGATCTTTGTCCTGCAAGGCTTCTTCCAGGTATTGAGTCCGCTTTTCATCGATTCGCGCCAGAAGCCACAATGCCTGAGCGCGGTGTCGCGGGTTTCCTGACTTCCACAGACGCAGCAACGCGTTTTCGGCACCAGGTCCAGGATTTGACAATGCCATCCATCCCTGGTAACGCACGTCTGTATT
>DASPNN010000150.1:0-2445 GCA_035626495.1 Chryseosolibacter sp. | reverse complement strand
GGGATGTTTGGTGAGTCGAAGTTTTCAGTACTTCAAAAGGTTCCCAAACAGTACGTTCCCAGAACGGTCCTTGCAACGCTGCCGATCACGTCCGAAGATGTCATCAAGCTCATGGCCGACAATGGGTTGAATTTTCCAGTCATTTTTAAGCCGGACCTCGGCGAAAGAGGCCACCTGGTAAAAAAAATTCTGGCTGAAGCGGACATCGCGCCCTACCTGCGCCAGATTAAGGTCGACTTTCTCATACAGGACCTTGTCGATCTCCCACTGGAATTTGGCGTGTTTTACGAGCGGTTTCCTGACAGTGCCCGTGGAGAGGTCACGTCCGTTGTCATGAAGGAAATGCTCAGCGTCACCGGCGATGGCGTGTCGACGTTGAAGGACCTTATCCTGAATTTCGATCGCGCAAAACTTCAGTGGAACAAACTTCGGGAAGCATACGACAGTCAGCTTGACGAAATTTTGCCTGAGGGGAAGCGAATGGAACTCGTCTCAATCGGAAACCACGCGCTTGGAACCAAATTTCTCGACGGGTCGCGGCTCATGAATGAAAGACTTTCGAAGACGTTTGACAACATCAGCCGCCAGATTGAAGGCTTCTATTTCGGACGTTACGACTTGCGTTGTTCCTCAACCGAAGACTTGTATACTGGTAACGTTGTGGTGATGGAGCTCAATGGCTGCGGCGCAGAGCCAGCCCACATTTATGAGCCCGGGTTCCCATTGACAAAAGCGATCGGCGTGCTGTTCCGGCATTGGCGGAATCTTTATCTTATATCCGCACAAAACAGACGCAGGGGGGTTAGGTACATTTCTCTGCGCGAAGCATATCGGTTTTATAAGAAATTCAAGCATGCAACGACATGACTGAAATACTGCTCACGTTTTTGACCGGATTTATCATCTCTTTTCTTGGCTCGATCCCGCCCGGGACATTGAATGTCACCATTATCCAGCTCGGATTAGAGCACCGGACCGAAGTGGCCTGGCGCTTTGCGCTTGCGGCTGCGCTGATCGAATATCCGTACGCCTGGCTTGCAGTGAGATTCGCGGACATGATCGCCAACTCGCCGCGGATCACGGAAAACCTCCAATTGATCTCTGCGCTCGCATTGTTAATTCTTGGCGTGATCAACCTGAGGGCTGCGGGCAAAGTGACGCGGCTCTATTCAAAATTTCACGCCAGCGGTTTTAGGCGAGGGATCCTGCTCAGCATTCTAAACCCAATGGCGTTGCCCTTCTGGATCGGCGTCACCGCTTACGTGAAGAGCATTGGGCTGATCGAACTGACAACACAACCTCAGGTGCACGGCTACTTATTTGGTGTATCGCTCGGAGGTTTGACGCTGTTGATCATGCTGGCATACCTGGCCAGGCGAATGGTGAAGCATTTTGAGCAGAACACCTTGCTGAAGAAAATCCCAGGCCTTACCCTGATGAGCCTCGGGCTGTACGGCTTATACGACTATTTCCTATGACAAGAGTGAGGCCGACAATCGTGTTTCTTCCGACACGGCAAGCACGGCGAGCTCACCCTGTATCCATGCCAGGTTCGGCTGCTCATGTCCGCTTGGAAAACCAAAAGCAACAGGATAACTGTATTCGCGCACGGCGTGTAGTATGATCTCTTCAACGCTATCGCCGAATGGCGGCTCCGGATCTTTGATGTCAGTCATATGACCCACGACTAGACCGGCTAATTTTTCCAGCTTCCCGGCCCTTCGCAATTGCGTCATCATGCGGTCAAGCCGGTAACGGTACTCATCGATTTCCTCAATGATCAGAATCTTGCCGGAGGGGTCGAGTTCCGAAGCGGTGCCTAGGGAATCAAGGATCAAAGAAATATTCCCTCCTATAACGCGCCCGTGCGCGAGCCCCACCCTGTTTGCATCATGACCTGGTGACGCTATAGTGAAGTGACCTTCGAAGAGAACCCTTCTCAGGCTCTCAATACTTTCGGATGCTCTGTCTTTCGAAAACAGAATTGGCATGATGCCGTGAATGCTCATGATGCCATGCCTCACCAGCTTCAGGTGAAGCGCCGTAATGTCGCTGAAACCGACGATCCACTTAGGTTGACGGATCAGCTGGTCCATATCCAGAAGATCGATGATGCGCGTGCTCCCGTAGCCGCCGCGGGCCGAAACAATCGCTTTAACCGATGGATCGTTGATGGCCTCCTGGAGATCGTGCAATCGCTGGGAATCTGTGCCGGCAAGGTAAGGATGAGCATGGCTGTGAATATTCTTTCCAGTGACAACCTCCAGCCCCCAGCTCCGAAAGATCTTAATAGCGGGCTCGATATCGGCTGGCTGCACTTTGCGCGACGGTGCCACGATCATAATCTTGTCGCCACGCGACAGAAGAGCAGGTTGGATCATCATACACTACAAACAAAAAAGCCCCGGGGTTAAAGCGGGGCTCTAATTATTTTATAAAAACTTT
>DASPNN010000149.1:0-6100 GCA_035626495.1 Chryseosolibacter sp. | reverse complement strand
TACACGGTACGCGCTCTCCACCCCGGAAAATTTCGAATATGAGCTCAAGGCGGAGGTGATCGATTCATTCCCAAACGGCGAAGGCGGATATACATTTGTCATCCATCGCTTTACCCGCCCTGTTACGGGTGGCAGCTGGGCTTTCCTAGACACGTGGTCGGCACGGAAGACCGAGAAGGAAACCGTTGTTAGCGAAGAGAATGTCCCCTATGTGAAACTTGTTTTTCCCCTCGAGGCTGGCACCACATGGGATGGCAATAAGCGCAATGTCCAGGAGGTGGATGGATATGTTGTCAGGGAGATCGACATGCCGCGAGCGCTAGACGGACTTGCCTTCGAAAAAACACTCGTCGTCGAGATGGAGTCTTACGACGATTTGGTGACGCGGGCAGATGTGCGAAGTGAAGTGTTTGCCAGGGGTGTCGGCATGATTATGAAGCAGACCAGGCAAGTTACCTACTGTTCTGACGTCGTATGCAGTGGGGATGAGATCATTGAAAGCGGGCTTATTTTCCAACAGGTTATCCGGGAATATGGCACTCAATAGGAAGGTCGTTTTAATCGCATTCGTCTGTTTCTTTTCGATCGCGTCCCGCGCACAGGTCAACCGTTATATGGTTTTTTTCAAGGACAAGAACGGCAGCTTGTTCGATGTTGCAAGACCTTACGAGTTCCTTTCTCAAAAATCAATCCTGCGAAGGATCAATCAGGGCATCGAGGTAACAGAACAGGATCTCCCGGTGAATGAGAGCTACGTACAGGATGTACGGCAAACCGGTGCCGAGGTGTACTACAAGTCCCGGTGGTTCAACGCGATACTGGTGCAATGTGATCAGTCGTTGCTCTCCGGCATCGAAGCGTTGACATTTGTCGACCACGTGGAGTTTGTTGCTCCGGGTCAGAAGCTGGTCCAGCAGGGGCGCAAGAAATTCAACCTGAAGCGCAACAATACGTCCGTCTCTCACATCACCGCCACGCAGCTCAACCTGATTGGCATTAACTACATGCACCAGGCGGACTATCATGGTGAAGGAATGACCATCGCTGTGATGGATGCCGGGTTCCAGGGTGTGGACTCCACGACGCCATTTGCGCACCTGATTACGAACAACCAGCTCAATACGACAGTGTCTTTCGATTTTGTCTACAACACAGACAATGTTTTTCAATACGACGAGCACGGCACAGAGGTATTATCGGTGATCGCCGCAGAGATACCTGACGAATTTACTGGCGGAGCATCGAAAGCCAGTTTCCAGCTCTATGTGACGGAAGATGTAACTTCCGAGTACCGGGTGGAAGAGTACAACTGGGCGTTCGCCGCCGAGCGCGCAGACAGCGCCGGAGTGGATATCATCAACACATCGTTGGGATACTATGACTTTGATGATCCTGAAATGAATTATGAAAAGGCTGATATGGACGGGGAGACAGCAACCATCACGCGCGCGGCGCAGTGGGCGGCTGATCGCGGGATCATTGTCGTGACAAGCGCGGGCAACGAAGGCAATATTTCCTCCTGGCGGATCATTACGGCCCCCGCCGATGCGCGCGACGTCATCGCTGTGGCCAGCGTCGACGCCGGCGGTGTGCGTGCCAGCTCCAGCTCTATCGGCCCCTCGGCAGATGGTCGCACAAAACCGGATCTTGCAGCCATGGGTGTCGGCGTCAAGGTCGTCCGTTCCTCCGGGTCTGTATCGTCGGCCTCCGGTACTTCGCTGGCGGCGCCACTGATCACCGCATTGGTCGCCGGCGTTTGGCAGCGGTATCCTGAGCTGACCAATAAGGAAGTGATCGAGTTGTTAAAGAAGTCTGCTTCGCTTGCCAACAATCCCAACAACCTGGTCGGATACGGCCTGCCTAATTTCCGCGCAGTCGTCAATTTCCAGGAGCCTATCGAGCAGGTCGCATTATTCGAGGTCTACCCGAATCGCGTTGTCGATACGATTGTTGTGACCCCGAAAGACCCGGATTTGGTCGAGTCTTGCTTCATCGAACTGATCGCTGCTAACGGACAAGTTTTGTCTTCGAGCGAGGTATCCTTTACGTGGTTCAACCGCACTTATCAAACAAGCCTCGCCACACTCGCTCCAGGCATGTATTTCCTGCGGGTCTGGTTTGAGAAAAAAAGATTCGTATTCAAAGTGGTCAAGGAGTGAACGGGGTTCACATTGCTGCGTGCAAAATATTTTTATAATCCCCTGATAATCTTTACTTCTTTCTATATCCTTTATCGGCTTCCTCTTTCGGCTATTTCTGTTGAAAAAATGCCTCGCTGCAGGCAGCGCACTGACATTCGTCCAGAAAACCTGATATATCCTGTCTCGGGAAATTACCAGTTAGTTCGTATATTCCCGCTGTGAAAAGCCTGACCCTCCTTTTCCTGCTTGCCATCGGCCTGGCGCCCGCGTTCGGGCAGTTGGACAGCCTTGAGTCAAAAATCCCGAAACTTCCTGAACTCCCCGATAGTCTGAAAGCACCCTGGGAAAAGATTGACTCCATCCGCAATAAATTCAATGCCGAAGCTGGCGAACTAAAGGGCAAATACGACCAGGCTCTCGGATCGATCGAACAGCAAACCATCGAGATCAACCAGAAACTGGACAGCCTTCGGCAATTAAGCCTGCCCACCGGAAAACTCACACGTAAGCTCGACAGCCTCAACCAGCTCCGACAAAAAACCATTGCCGATTTCAACACAAAAGTCAACGGCCTCAAATCCAAAACCATCGGCCAGCTCGACAAGATCGAAATGACGCCAGGCATGCAGGGACCCGTCGCAGAATTTACCGGAAAGATCAATGGGTTCAATCTTACCGATAACGGCTTTGTTAAGATACCTCCAGTTGAAATTCCAGGGTTTTCGTTGCCTAAGCTGGAGGGGCTCGACTTGCCAGGCGGTCTGCCGGACCTTGCCAACATTCCGAAAATTGAAACGCCACTGGGGGATATTTCGCAGGTGACGGATCAAATCCAGGGGGTATCGGAAGATGTAAAAAATATTGCGCAGGGAAACTTGGATGATGTCAAGGCGATACCCGATGCCATCGAGCAACAAGCCGCCAATATCGACGGCGTAAAACACCTGCAGGAACAGTCGGCGATCGTCGATGGCTACAAGGAACAGCTCGAGACCTTGGGGGATCAGGATGCAATGAAAAAGCAACTGGTCGAACAAGCAAAAAAAGAAGCTATCAACCACTTCGCAGGCAAAGAAGAACAGTTGAAAGCCGCCATGGACAAGGTTTCCAAATACAAGCAGAAATACAGCTCTGTCTCAAGCCTGAAAGACCTGCCGAAACGTCCGCCGAATGCCATGAAAGGCAAGCCATTTGTTGAACGACTTGTTCCAGGGATATACTTTCAGTTCCAGCAAAAAAACGCCTATCTGCTTGACGTCAACCCTTATCTCGGCTATAAGATCAGTGGGCGATTTTTCTCGGGACTTGGCTGGAATCAACGCTTCGCGTACGATAGAAAGCAGAGCAGTTTTGTTCCGGACTACCGGATCTATGGACCGCGGTCCTTCGTCGATTTCAAACTGGGGAAAGGATTTATCGCCCACCTCGAGGGCGAAGCCATGAACACGTTCGTGCCCTCATCGACCAAAACGGTTCCTGAAATCGGGTCGCGCGAATGGGTCTGGAGCATTCAGATGGGCATGAAAAAGCAATACAAGATTTACAAAAACCTTCACGGTACGGTGTTGCTGCAATACAACTTTATCAACCAGTACTTCAAAACTCCTTACGTCGACCGGCTCAATTCCCGGATCGGTTTTGAATACATGCTTCGTAAAAAGCGGAAGGTGCCAGAGGCCCGATAAGGCCATGGCCGGATAGCAATAAATGTCCACCTGTTGCGTTTTCTCACTAACCAAAAAACTACTCTCCATGCTTCGCTACAGACTACCCGTTGTCACCACCGTCTTTGTTTTGACGCTCACGAGTTTCTTTTACTGCAGTGCACAATATAACGCGGCCATCAAGGCGCCAGTGGTTGGCGCGTTGCGGCGGGTTTATTCTGTCGCGTTCGAGCAGGCCGTCAACAAGCACATCGCGGTCGAAATAACCCTGCAGGGAGGAACATACAAGTACATGAGTCCCACGCGCTATGAGGACTATGCAGCACGAGGTAAAGGGGTTGTGGGAGCATTCAGATATTACCCGTTCACAAAGCGCAACCCTGCACCCGAGGGATTTTTTGCATATGCCGCCGTGCGATACATTGATTACAACGAAGCGTATCGCAACGACCAGACGGGCAGCGATTCCAATGTCGGCGGGAACGTGATCAACGCCGGTGCGGGCATAGGCTACAAGTTCGCTTACCGCAGACTCGGATTAGAAAGCAACGTGGGCTGGGGAATTGGCCGGCTCAAACGGGATGGTGAGTACAACGCACCGCTATTTTTCCACGGGGCCATGGAGGAGGAAGAGCACTTTCCACAATTTGAGATTTCGCTGTGTTATATGCTTAATCCGTTTCCGAAAAAATAAAGGATGCCGCTTAGAATTGCGTGAGGGCTGACGACTAAAAATCCACGGCCATGCCGAAACGATAGCCGGTAAAATCGGCCGAGATCTCCAGATCAAGTGCACTTTTGCTAATGACGAATGACATGCCGAAACCGAGTGAAATATCCGGGTTCAGCTTTACAACCGTCTTCGGTGTCAGCCGCGGGAAGTCTTCATATTCACTGAAGGAATTTATGGCAAAACCGGCCTGAAATGTCATATAGGGTTTGACGCGTCCGATTCCAGGAGCATATCTGTAACCGATTGGCAGTAATTGAATAGATGTCCTCTTTGTTTCGAATGTGCCGTTTGTTCCCGATATCTTCTGATCTTCTTGAATTGATTGTAATCGGAAAGAGTAAAGCCTGAAACCATGACGGTCCAGATCGCGATTTTCTCCGCCATAACTATATGAGAGCATATAGCCGGAAGTGCCATTGGAATCAAATCGCTGTGCAATGGCGTACGCGAACACGTGATGGTGATTTATCTGGCCTTGGTAAACCCAGGCGGATTGGGGATTTGATTTCGCGTTGTATGAAGAGACGAACTTCACGAGCGTATTTTGTTTAAACGGAATCCTCTTCTGACGGAGAGCGTTTTTCGGGAGGTTCGCGACGTCAAGCATTTCCTGCACGATCAAAAAGCGGTCGTTTTTCGCGCTTTCGCTCCTTTTCAAGATGGCCGACTTGCCTGTTATATTGTTTTTTAAGAAAAATGTGAGCCCCGTTTTTTCAACGGTTGAAACCAGATCCAACGTCCCGCGGTTCAATATTTTTCCAAACACGGCCATGTTATTGTTTGTCCTGTAAGCAATAAAGCTTCTTGAGCCGCTCTGAAAAGCAAGGATATCGTTTGCTGTGTACTTTGTCGGAGTCTGATCCTTCTCCGTATAAAAAGTCACTTCCCGGACCATTTGCCGATCAATCTGATCATCAATAAAACCGTAAATAGTGTCATGCTCAAGCGTGACAGCATATCCCGCTTCGCGGATTTGCTGCTGGCAGAAAGCGCGGGTGACCGATATCAAAATTGACAGAACTATAGATGCATGCGCAGGTCGTATCGGTATCATTATCGGCAATAGATTTAGTTCACTCGAATATACGTGGACTCTCTGAAACGCCAGCGTTTTCTCTGCGCAATCTGAACTTCGCCGCGGTTTCGACGCGATGGAAAATCCACGATGCCACGTTGGTAAAAAGCGACCGATTTCGAGATTTGCGCGACAACGTTAAATACTTCAGAAATCGGAAAGGGCGAATCATTAATCAGAAAATTTAAACCCTATTTTTGCAGCCGGACAGAACCAAATCCATTCATGAAAACCCCGATTATCGCTCCCTCCATCCTGGCTTCGGATTTTGCCAACCTCGAACGTGAGATCAACATGCTGAACCAAAGCCAGGCGGATTGGATCCACGTCGATATCATGGACGGGGTCTTCGTACCTAATATTTCAATGGGCTTGCCCGTAGTCGAGGCTGTAAACCGGCACGCTAAAAAACCGCTGGATGTTCACCTGATGATTGTTCAGCCGGAGCGCTATGTGGAGGCTTTCCGGAAGGCAGGGGCGGAGACGA
>DASPNN010000148.1:0-4063 GCA_035626495.1 Chryseosolibacter sp. | reverse complement strand
TTATGGCATTGATTGGAACCTTGCGCAACAAGATGGGCACCTGGGTGGTTGTATTTGTATTTGTTGCGATCGTCTCGTTCATATTGAATGATCTTCTTGGCAACAATTCCGTTTTGTTCGGCGACGACCGCGAGGTCGGTGAGATCGCCGGTACGTCCATTTCGTATGACGAATTCCAGCGTGTCGTCGAGCAGCGGGAGGCTAACTACTTCCTGAATTTCGGACGCCAGCCCACGGACCGTGAAATGCCGAGACTTCGTCAGGAAGCATGGGAACTGCTGATACTTCAGTATGCCATCAAGAAAGAATACGATAAAGTCGGTATTCAGGTAACGACCGAAGAGGTCGAGGACATGCTTTATGGCAAGAACATCGACCCGAGCATCCAACAGGCATTCACCGATCCGGCCACCGGTCAGCTTGACTGAGCAAGAATCCGCAGCTACCTCGCTGAGCTCAACCGGCAACCGACAGATCCGCAGCAACAGCAGATGTGGGCCGACCAGCGCAACCGTTGGGAAGTGTTTCAGCGCGACCTTGTCCCCAGCCGCGAGCGTATTAAATATGAAAATCTGCTGCTGAAAACAAATTATGTGACCTCCGAAGAAGCGGCGCGTGAATACCATGCGAAAACGGACGCCAATGAAGTCCGGTATTTGTATGTGCCATATTATGCGGTCAGCGATTCTGCATCGTCCCCGACCGATGATCAGCTTGAAGAATATTACGAGAAAAATAAAGAACGTTACAAGACCGAGGAAGCCCGTGGTATCAAGTTCGTTTCTTTTCCAGTAACGCCGTCGGCAAAAGATTCTGCGGACGCGAAAGCCGACATGGAAAGCATAGCCAAAGACTTGCAGGAAACGAAAGAGGATTCTAGTTATGCTTCATCGAACGCCGACACGCAGGAAGGGGCGTTTGCTACCTATAACCCCTCCAATCTGCCTCAGTCAATAAAGAGCGAGGACCTTCGCGAGGGCAATGTCATCGGACCATTCCTGGACGGCAATGCCTACAAAGTGATCAAGGTTACTGCTGTCACGAAGGACACCGTCTTCAATGCGCGTGCAAGCCATATTCTTATACGATGGGAAAATGAAACAGACGCGGCAAAGAAGGCTGCAAAGGAAAAAGCCCGCAACATTCTTAAAGACATTAAGGCGGGGGCCAGTTTTGAAGATAAGGCACGCGAATTCGGAACCGACGGCACAGCCCGGGTAGGTGGTGATCTCGGCTGGTTCTCCAGCGGAAAAATGGTTAAGCCATTCGAGGAGGCGGTCTTCAGCGCCAAGAAAGAAGGCTTACTCAACGATGTTGTGGAGACTAGCTTCGGCTACCACCTCATCAAGGTAACCAACGTAAAAACAAACGACGCCTATAAGCTGGCGATTGTGGACCGCCTGATCGGACCTAGCAACGAGACAATCAACGAAGCGTATCGCAATGCTGAGACATTTGCGGCCGAATTGTCCGGCGTTCAGCAGTTTGAGGAGCGGGCAA
The DNA here is from genome assembly GCA_035626495.1 of Chryseosolibacter sp. Classification (GTDB taxonomy): domain Bacteria; phylum Bacteroidota; class Bacteroidia; order Cytophagales; family Cyclobacteriaceae; genus Chryseosolibacter. Next base: position 2,563 of record DASPNN010000148.1, on the reverse strand, counting down.
AACAGCAAGGATATCGCGTGGAGGAGGAGGCGGAGCTTCGGTCGACAGATCGTCGCGTTGGGGCCTCGGGTGATGCGCGCCAGGTGGTACAATGGGCTTTTCGTGATGCGGCTGTTGGAGATGTATCGGAGGTATTTGACCTGCAAGCAGAGTACATGGTTGCTGTGCTGACCTCCAAAACGGAGAAAGGATACAAAACCCTGGAATCGGTAAAAGATCAAATAATGCCTTTGGTGCGCAAGGATATTAAAGCGGCGCAAATTGTGGAGAAACTTAAATCCCAGAGTGGCACGCTTGACGAAATTGCTCAGAAATACGGAGAGCATGCGAAAGTTTACACCAGCAGTGACCTGAAGCTGGCAAATGCGAACCTTGGGCCGGCTGGAACTGAACCGAAAGCCGCCGGCGTCGCTTATTCACTCGAAAATGGAAAGCGCTCAGCACCCGTTGTCGGCGAGAATGGGGTGTTCATCATCGAGGTTCAGAATAAGACAATTGCGCCGGAACTGAACGATTACACGACGTACAGATCCGAGCTCGAACAAAAGATTATGAACAATTCCGGTTTTTCGATTGCTGAAGCCATCAAGGAAAAGGCGAAGATCGAAGACAAGAGATACAAGTTCTTTTAAGTCATTTGGAAAAGCAGCCACCCTCGATGATCGCAGGGTGGCTTTTTTTTTATGGACGAAGAATGGATCAAGTCGTTTCGTGAAAAACTTGACCGGCATTATGCCTGGCCCTCCCTGTATATTTTCAAGTTTATTGTTCCTAAAGGCAAGGAGGACCAGGTTCGACAACTCTTCCCGCAGCACAATACCTCGGAAAAACTCTCTAAACAAGGTAATTACGCAAGCATCACCGTGCAAATGATGATGCCAAACAGCGAGGCAGTAATCCACATCTACGAGCAGGCTGCTTCCATAGAAGGATTGATCGCCCTTTAAGGCTCTTTACTTTTCAGGGCAAAAGTCTTAACTCGTACTGTATAAAAGCGTTCTGTCACTATGAGCTGGTTAGAAGAAAACAACCGACTGTCGAAGACCTTCAAATTCAAGGATTTCAAGCAAGCCTTCGGCTTCATGACGCAGGTTGCCCTCATCGCCGAGCGGATGGACCATCACCCTACCTGGACAAACACCTGGAATGTTGTCAAGATTGACTTAAACACCCATGACGCCGGGGGTGTTGTCACTGACAAGGACAGGAACCTGGCCCGGGCTATTGATGAACTTGTCTGATGGAGGAAAAGAAGACGTCGCTCTACCTGGTGCCGACCCCCATCGGTAACCTGGGCGATATCACGCTGCGATCACTGGACATCCTTAAGCAAGTCGATGTTATTCTGGCTGAGGATACGCGTACTTCCGGCGTGCTCTTAAAACACTACGCAATTCAGAAGCCGCTGCAAAGTTTCCACAATTTTAACGAACACAGGATTTTGGAAAAGCTTATCATGCGGATGAAAGAAGGACAGGTTATGGCCCTTATATCCGACGCAGGCACCCCGGGAATCTCCGACCCTGGATTTCTGATCGCACGCGCCTGCCTGGCCGCAGGGTTGAATATCGAGTGCCTTCCGGGTGCGACAGCCCTGGTACCAGCTTTGCTCAAGTCTGGGTTGCCGGCTGACCGTTTTGTGTTTGAGGGCTTTCTCCCTCAAAAGAAAGGACGACAAACATTGTTGAAAGAATTGCAGGCGGAAAAAAGGACCATGATCTTTTACGAATCTCCCTACCGGCTGGCAAAAACCCTGGCACAATTCGCCGAGTACTTTGGCGTTAGCCGAAGGGCCTCGGTATCGCGCGAACTGACAAAGAAATTTGAAGAGACAATTAACGGCAGCCTTGGTGAAATCCTTGATCACTTTCGGGATAAGGAGCCTAAAGGCGAGTTCGTGATCGTTGTCGAGGGAAACCGGGATGGAGAGGCTCCCAAAACCAGCGATGAAAAAGAAGAAGACGAAATCTAAAAATATGAATCGATAATGAATTTGGAGAAAATTCTCGACGGCGTTATTTCCGTATGCCGCGATGTTGGAGATTTTATCAGGAAAGAAGGCGCCGCATTTGACCGGACCCGGATTGAACAGAAACAGGTGTTCAATAACCTGGTTTCCTATGTGGATAAGGAAGCCGAGAGCCGCCTCGTGCATGTGTTGGGCCGGTTATTACCCGAAGCCGGTTTTATCACCGAAGAAGGAACGGTGGCGCAAGCTTCAAAGCATGAGTACAAATGGATCATTGATCCGCTTGACGGAACAACGAACTTTTTGCATGGTCTGCCCGTTTACGCAATCAGCGTCGGATTGGCCCGGCACGATAAAATTGTGCTGGGTGTTGTTCACCACATCGGACGCGACGAATGTTTTTACGCCATCGAAGGCGGCCAAGCTTATTGCAACAAGCTTCCGATATCGGTCTCGAAGGCTCCGGCCTTGAGCGAAAGCCTGCTCGCAACCGGTTTTCCATACTATCAGTTCGACAAAGGCGATGTTTACCTCGAAATCATCAAAGAATTTCTGAAACATACCCATGGAATTCGGCGACTCGGTAGCGCAGCA
>DASPNN010000147.1:0-9457 GCA_035626495.1 Chryseosolibacter sp. | reverse complement strand
AGAAAAATCCTTATACTGTAAAGGCCGAATTCCTCGACTTGTTGGCGACTGACACTACCAGGACGAATTTGAAATGACACGGTTTAGTTTTTTTGTAGCTATTCTGATCGCATCTGGTTCCTGCCGCGAAGGGAAGGATCAAACGCTCTTTGAAGCGTTGGCACCCGATGAGACGGGCATCACCTTCAGGAATGACCTGACGTTCGACAAAGACTTCAATGTATTCACTTACCGGAACTTCTACAACGGGGGCGGTGTGGCAACGGGAGACATCAACAATGACGGACTCACCGACATTTACTTGTGCAGCAACCAGGGTGAAAATAAACTATACCTTAACAAAGGCGATTTCAGGTTTGAGGACATTACGGCCAGGGCTGGAGTGGAAGGCAAACGCGCCTGGAGCACCGGAGTGACGATGGCGGATGTCAATGCGGACGGATTCCTGGACATCTACGTCTGCAACTCCGGCGATATCAAGAACGACAACAAACAAAATGAGCTTTTCATTAACAATGGCGACCTGACGTTCAGTGAGCAGGCGGAAGCATTTGGATTGGCCGACCAGGGATACTCGACCCATGCGGCGTTCTTTGACTACGACAAGGATGGAGACCTGGACATGTACCTGCTGAACAACTCGTTTCAGGCAATTGGCAGTTTCAACCTGATGCAAAATATCCGCCATGAACGCGACATGGAAGGAGGGGACAAATTGTTTCGCAACGATGGGAACAGATTTGTGGACGTCAGTGAGCAGGCAGGTATCTACGGCAGTGTGATCGGCTTCGGCCTGGGGGTAACGGTAGGCGACGTCAACAACGATAACTGGCTGGATATTTACATTTCAAACGACTTCTTCGAACGGGATTACCTGTACGTAAACAACCGGAATGGTACCTTTCGCGAAGTGCTCGAAAAGAGTATGCCTTCGATCAGCGCCGCCTCCATGGGCGCCGACATGGCAGACATCAACAACGATGGCTGGCTGGATATCTTTGTGACCGACATGCTGCCGGAATCGGAATCGCGGGTGAAACAGGTTACCACCTTCGAGAACTGGGACAAGATCAGCTACAACGTCAAGCACGGGTACCACTACCAGTACAACCGCAACATGTTGCACCTCAACAACGGCGACGGTACTTTCAGCGACATCGCCCGCCTTTCCAACGTAGAGGCTACTGACTGGAGCTGGGGGGCGTTGTTTGTCGACATGGATAACGATGGCTATAAAGATATTTTTGTGGCCAACGGGATCTACCAGGATATCACCGACCTGGATTACCTGAGCTTCATCGTCGATGAAAACACTGTCAAAAAGATCATTAACCGGCAAGGTGTCGACTATAAGGCCCTGATCGACCCCATTCCTGTCACACCGATCCCGAATTATGCGTTTCAAAATCTGGGCAACCTGAAGTTCGAGAACAAGGCAGCCGAATGGGGGCTCGACGAAAAGGGCCACTCCAACGGGGCCGCCTATGCTGATCTCGACAACGACGGTGCGCTTGACCTCGTGATCAACAACGTCAACAACTTTGCTTCGGTTTATCGCAACAGGGCTCGGACGGTGAGAAAAGAAAACCATTACCTGAAATTCCGGCTCGCAGGTACGGGCAAAAACTCACTGGCTGTAGGGACCCGGATCGAGATCAAGGCAGGGTCCGATCGGTACGTCTTTGAGCAGATGCCAACCCGCGGATTTCAATCCTCGGTCGATCCCAACATCCTTGCAGGCATCGGTGGCCATCTGGTTGCTGACGAGGTAAGGGTGACCTGGCCGGACGATCGGGTAACCCTTCTGAAAAATGTCAATGCGGATCAGTCACTCACGCTGTCTCAACGCGACGCCACCACCGTGGCCGAACCTCTGCTGGTGTCGGCTTCACGCCCGGTGTTCCGCGATATTACGGATTCGGGTACGGTTATCGTGCACAATGAAAACCACTTTGTTGATTTCGACCGCGATCGGCTGATCTATCACATGGTCTCCACCGAAGGTCCACACATCGCGGTAGCGGATGTCAATGCAGACGACCTCGATGACATTTACGTTTGCGGCGCCAAGGGTATTCCCGGCCAATTGCTCATTCAAAACGAGCGGGGACTTTTCTTGAAAACCAATTTAAAGCTTCTGGAGGAAGACAAAAATTCAGAAGATGTCGATGCCGTGTTTTTCGACGCCGATCACGATGGGGACCAGGACCTCTATGTCGCTACTGGCGGTAATGAATTTTCGATCGGCTCGCCGGAGCTCAAGGATAAATTGTATCTCAACGACGGGAAGGGAAATTTGTCAAGATCCGCGCAACCCGTCCTTGCTGTCGCCCGCGATATCAACAGCGTGGTAACTGCGGGTGATTTCGACGCAGACAATGATGAGGACCTTTTTGTCGGATCCCGCGCACGGCCGTTTTACTACGGGGTTCCCGCCGACGGTTTCATATACCAAAATGACGGACGCGGCCAACTGGCGAACGTAACCGCCACGATTGCCCCAGAGTTGCTGAAGCTCGGCATGATAACGGATGCGGTGTGGAGTGATTTCGACGATGATCGCGACCTCGACCTGGTAGTCGTGGGTGACTGGATGGCTGTGGAAATATTTGAAAATACCGCTGGGAAGTTCAAACGGGTGACGTCAGACCTGGGACTCGCAGATTACAGAGGATGGTGGAGTGCCATTACAGCGGCCGACGTCGACGGAGATGGAGACGTCGATTATATTCTTGGCAACCACGGCGAAAACTCGCGGTTTCAGCCGACGCGCGAAGAACCGGTCGCCATGTTCGTGAATGACTTTGACAGGAACGGAAGTGTCGAGCACGTCATGGGCAAATTATCCGGCGGAAAGATTCGCCCTTATACCCTTAGACATGACCTGGTGGCCCAGCTTCCCGAGTTGAAGAAACGATTTCTCAAATATCGCGATTACAATGACAAGTCAATCACAGAAATCTTTACACCAGATCAGCTTGAAAAATCGGTTGTGCTGAAGGCATCCTATATGAGCTCTTCACTTCTTATCAATGAGGGGCAAGGGAAATTGAGGATGGAACCGTTGCCGGTGCAAGCTCAATTCTCAACGGTACACAGCATCATCACCGGCGATTTCGACAACGATAACATCCTCGACATACTGCTCGGTGGGAATTTTTATGAAGCGAAACCCGAGGCAGGTCGCTACGACGCAAGCTATGGACTGATGCTTAAAGGCACGGGGAAGGGTAACTTTCGCGCGCTGCGTTCGAATGAATCCGGGCTTTTCGTCCGGGGAGCTGTCAGGGATATGAAGTTAGTCAGGTTGGCGCGGGAACGCCGCTTATTCGTCGCTCTCAACAACGATACGTTGCGGGCGTTTACTGTAAAATAGTGTGAAATCGTTGCCTTTTGTTTTCCTGCTTCTTTTGCTGATCTGTTGCTCGACCCCGGAGGTAACAAGAGATGCAATCTTTGAACTGGTTCCGGCGGCATCGTCCGGGATCGACTTTAAGAACACGCTGGAAGAAAAACAGCTGAACATTATCCGGTATCTCTATTATTACAATGGCGGCGGAGTTGCCACTGGGGACATCAACAACGACGGGTTGGTGGATATTTACTTTACGTCCAACGAGGGATCGAATAAACTCTACCTGAATACAGGTAACTTCCGATTTGAGGACATCACGACCCGCGCCGGCGTAGATGGAAGGAAAGGATGGTCAACCGGGGTTACCATGGCCGACGTAAACGCGGACGGTCATCTGGACATTTATGTATGCCAGCTGGGAAATTACAAAGGCGTTAGAGGCCGTAACCTGTTGTATCTGAACAACGGCGATCTGACTTTTGTCGAATCGGCCGAATCGTACGGCATCGACTTCAGCGGATTTTCAACGCAGGCCGCGTTTTTCGATTATGATAACGATGACGATCTTGATCTTTACCTGCTCAATCATTCCGTGCACAGTGTCCGAAGCTACGGACCGGCTACACTACGCAACGCGTTCGATTCGCTCGGCGGGGACCGTTTATACAATAACCAGTTATCGCAGGGCAAAAATTTTTTTGTTGACCAGACAAAAGAATCGGGAATCTTTTCGAGCCACATCGGTTACGGGTTGGGCGTCGCAGTTTCGGATATCAACCTGGACGGATGGCAGGACGTCTACATTTCCAATGATTTCCACGAAAATGATTACCTCTACATCAATCGAAAGGACGGCACTTTTGTCGATAGTCTGCAGCACTTGATTGGCCACACGAGCCGCTATTCCATGGGAAATGATATCGCGGATATCAACGGCGATGCGCGCCCGGACATTGTCACGGTGGACATGCTGCCTGCCGACCCGGCAATTTATCTTAAGTCTGCCGCCGAAGATGCACAGGAGGTGTTCGATATAAAAAAACAGTTCGGTTATGGCGAGCAATATGTGCGCAACTGCCTTCAGATCAACCGGGGTGATCATTTCATCGAGGCCGGCCAGTTTGCCGGCATCCATGCCACCGATTGGAGCTGGGCTCCGCTTATCTGCGATCTGAACAACGACGGCGACCAGGAACTGTTTATAACAAACGGTATTTTCAAACGACCCAATGACCTGGACTACATTCAGTATCACGCGTCGCTATCGAACAGACAACAGGACGAGGACGCCGCCGAAAAAGAACTGATCTCCAAGCTTCCGACCTTGAGGATTCCGAACTGCCTTTTTGTGAAAGAGGAGGGGAGTCTCCGAATGAGAAGCAGCGCCGGCCCGTGGGGTCTTGGGGAACCGTCATGTTCCAATGGCGCAGCCTATGCGGATCTGGATAATGACGGCGACCTGGACTTGGTTGTTAACAATGTGAACCAGGAGGCCTTCGTATACCGCAATCACACCGACAGCAAGCTTCGGAACAATTTCCTGGAGCTGGAATTGCGTGCAGGCAAAAACACGTTTGGGATAGGCGCGCGGGTGAAATGTTATTCCGGTGGTCGTGTCATATTCCGGGAAATGCAAACCACGCGTGGATTCCAGTCTTCTGTTCCCGCTGTGTTGCATTTTGGACTGGGTGATGAGGCAAGTATAGACAGTCTGGAAATCTACTGGCCTGGAAACCGCGTGCAAGTGATGAGCGGATTGCCAGCAAATCAAAAGCTCATCGTCTCCAGGTCAGCCGAGGCAAACACCAGACAGGTTGCCACAGGGAAAAATGGAACATTGAAGAAATCATCTGTTGAGCTAAGCTATGTTCACCGGGAAAATACCCAGTACAAGGACTACCTTGCCGAGCCACTGATTCCCTTCTTGCTTTCGCGTGAAGGGCCGGCGCTTGCGGTCGGCGACGTTAATGGTGATGGGCTTGATGACCTTTACATAGGCAAAGCGACTCAGCAGCTGCCGGCTATCCTGATCCAGCAAGCGGATGGGAAATTCCGCGCGCACCCGGCCGAAAGCTTCATGGGCGATTTTCCTTACGAGGACGTCGACGCGGCGTTTGCCGATGTTGATGGGGATCGCGATCTGGATTTGTATGTCGTCACAGCCGGAAATCAATATGGCGAGGGGCATCCATTGCTTGAAGACCGCCTCTACATCAACGATGGCCGAGGAAAATTTTCGATGGCTGCCGGCTTGCTTCCGGGCCGTGCGTCGAACGGATCGTGCGCGCGGGCTGCGGATTTTGACAATGACGGTGATTTGGACTTTTTTGTAGGTACCCGAAATGTTCCCGGTAACTACGGAGTTACACCCGCGAGTTTTATTCTCGCCAATGACGGCCACGGTAAGTTCACGGAGTTTCAGGCGCTGAAGCCCGGTATGGTCACCGACGCCGAATGGGCGGATATCGACCGCGATGGCATGCCGGAACTGGTTGTTTCAGGAGAATGGATGCCGATCACGGTATACAAGTATTCAGCCGGGCAGTTCGTCCAGAGCGAGGTACGCGCGTTGGAAAAAACGCACGGGCTTTGGCGCAGTCTAGAAGTTGCAGACATCAACAAGGACGGTCACCTGGACATGATCGCCGGAAATTTCGGAGAGAACAGCAGGTTGAAGCCCACCGCGCAAAAGCCGCTGATGATGGTTGTCGACGACCTGGATGAAAACGGGAAGGTCGACGCGATTGTGTTCCACCCGCTTGGCGAAAGGGACATTCCGCTGATGTCGAAGATGCAGCTCTCCAAACAATTGCCGTTCCTGAATAAGAAATTCTCCAGCTATGTCGCATGGTCCGCCGTCGAAGGTCCGGAGTACCTGGTTCCGGCCGGCAAGCTGGATGAGCACACAAAGGTGGCGTACACGCTTTCAACCACGGTTTTCGCCGGAGACGGTAAGGGAGGCTTTGTGCGGCACGACCTGCCCGAAGAAAGTCAATACAGCAACGTGTCCGACATTTGTGTTTTCGACTTCAACCACGATGGTCGCGACGACATTTTTCTTGTCGGCAACACAGACAGCAACATTGCAGCGATCGGCCGTTTTGACGCGCAATCGCAGCTCTTGCTGCTGGGCCTCGACGGGTTTAAATTCGAGGTGGAAATTGTCGATACGCGCGAAAATTTCTCCCATGAATACCGGGGCGTGGGTATATTGAAGATCCATCACCGTTCCGTTATCATGGCCGTTGGAAACAATGGGCCCCCGCAAGTATGGGAATTTAAACAATGAAACCGCTTCTCTTTGGAATCGTTTTTCTGATAATTGCCCGGGGTGCGACGGCCAGCGAGCACCCGGCAGACGGTGATGTTCCCGCGTTCGAAAAAGGGCACATTGTCAGGAAGGATGGTTCTGTCATTCGGGGAGAGTTTCAGGCAAGGGCGAACCATGTATATTCGGAAATGGTGTTTTTCAGGGGTGACGGCGAAAAGAATTTTACGACGTATTATGCGGCCGATCTGAGTGGTTTTTTTATCGAGCCCGATACGCACTTCGAGTCGCACCTGGTTTCCGAGGGATGGCGTTTTCTGAAGTTTCTTATCAAAGGCGAAGCATCGCTGCTGGAACAGGCCGCGCTGGGGAATGTGAAGTACTACCTGCGAATGCAGGACGATACCCTCAGACTCCTCGAATATCACGAGCGCATTATCTTCCAGGGCGAGCGTAAATTTTTGCAAAAGCAGGCGCCTTACAAACAGCTCCTCAAGGAAAAGTTCGCCGCATGCCCGGCGCTCGAGAAACAGATTTCCCGGTTATCGGGATACGACCGCCGCGACCTGGTTGAGGTGGTGCAGGACTATAACTTCTGCCTTGGCGGCGGACGAGATGCCTTTGTTCAAAAAGGAATTACGACCATCTTCCTTGGATCGGCGTACTCGAAGTCATCGTCCGATCCGCACTTTGACATTTTTAATGGGATGCTTGAAGTGAGCAAGTCCACCAACCGAATTTTTACAGTGACAATTGGTTTTCACAAAGGTGCGGCGGACCGGTCACGAACAGTCTTTTACGGCACGCGTTACAACCTGCATGAAGTATCGAGGTTGACTTCATTGACATTACAGGGCAATGGAAACATTGCAGTGGGCCAGTATGTGCACGCATATGTTTTTGCAGGCAGCGGATATACGCATATTTCCTATAGGCAGGAAGAAAGGACCAGCGGGTACGTTCTGGAGTTTCGGGATGAAGACGTCACATGGTTGCTGGGTGTCGGGTTCCGGTTTTTCTTGTCACAGAATGTCTTCATCCGGCCGGAATTCAGCTATCATATCATCCCCGGTTTCGCGGATGGGCGCGTGCTTGTCAACAGCAGTGGTCAGCGCTACGACGTAATCGGGCCTGACTTCGCAAATATTCCGCAGCTTTCTATTGGTCTGAATTTTAAAGTAAAATAGCCATGATAAAAATTCCCCTGCTTACACTATTGGCGCTGTCTGCGGCTGCACAGGTGCTGTCCCAGACGCCGGAAGGATGGACGATTGAAGCAAAGTCAATCAACCCGGATAATTATTACGGCGTTACCGTAGCGAATGGAATGATCGGCCTTGTCTCATCCGCAGTCCCGATGAAAGTAAACGATGTTGTGCTCAATGGTGTCTACGACTACTATCAGCGTGGCCGCGTTTCCAATATTCTCAAAACATTCAACCACGTCAACATGAACCTGGACGTCGATGGCCAGCGTGTGACTGCAGGAAATATTTCCGGGTATAAGCAAGTCGTCGACATGAGACGGGGCGTATTGACAACAACCTTCGACGTCGGCGACAAGGTTTCCGTCAGACATTCACTAATGGCGTTGCGGCATTTGCCTTACAGCGCACTCACCATCGTCACGATCACTGCTAAAAAACAGGTAACGATTACCCCGATGAGTGTGATCGAAGCGCCGAATCATCTCATCGATGTGCGCAATCTTTACAGTGAGATCGATCGTCCCCACGTAAAAATCCCCCTGCTTACATCGGTCGGTAAAAGCCCGTCCGGCAAACACATCCTGGCGGTAAGCAACAGTATTATTTTCCCGGAAACTCATGGCAAAGAGCCTGCGCTCATTCACGAAGACTGGGATTACAATATGCACCTGTTGAAATTTTCGAAGACGTTGAAAGCGGGCGAGACGTATAGTTTCAGCATGGTCTCGTCTGCAACTTCGACGGCCCACTATGACGACCCGCTGAATGAGGCAGAGCGCCTGACGATTTTCGCCAAGCTTGAGGGCACTGAAAGATTGTTGCAGCGGCACCAGCAGGAATGGGAAAAGCTTTGGAAAAGTGACATCCAGATCGAGGGGGACATACAGGCCCAGAAAGACGTGCGTTTTGCGCTGTACCATTTGTACTCCTTCGCGCGGGAAGGAACGGCTTATAGTTTGTCGCCAATGGGACTGTCCGGCCTGGGTTACAATGGCCATGTGTTCTGGGATACGGAGCTGTGGATGTATCCGCCTTTGCTGGCCCTGCAGCCGGGTATAGCGAAGTCGTTGCTCGAATACCGCTTCCAGCGACTGGAGGCTGCGCGTCAAAACGCATTCTCTCATGGATATCGTGGCGCCATGTTCCCGTGGGAGAGTTCCGATGAAGGCAGCGAAGACACGCCGGTGTGGGCGCTGACCGGTCCTTTTCAGCATCACATCACGGGGTGCGTCGGTTGGGCATTCTGGAAATATTACCAGGTTACCAAAGACCGTTTATGGCTGCGGGAGCGGGGCTATCCTGTCCTCAAGGAAGTTGCGGATTTCTGGGCGAGCAGGGTGGAGCGCAAAGGACCAGGGCGGTACGAGATTAACAACGTGATCGGCGCTAACGAATGGCAGGAAAACATCGACAACAATGCGTTCACCAACGGGATGGCTATTACCGCCCTCCGTTACGCAACGATGGCGGCAAACGAGCTTGGCATTGCCCCCGACCCGGATTGGGAGCACGTAGCCCAAAACATCCCCATCCTTAAATTCGCCGACGGCACCACGCGCGAAAACGCAAGCTATGATGGTGTCGACATCAAGCAAGCCGATGTCAACCTCCTGGCGTACCCGCTCG